>JAISOY010000054.1 GCA_031275285.1 Bacteroidales bacterium
ATCAGATATATTGATTTCGGAAAATGGTAGCATGCTGTTTTTTCGGAATGAAACCCTCAAAGTCGAAGTGGGGTATCTGGAACTGCCTCCCCGAATCACTTTTTGGGTTCCAGTATCCGGGCCTTTCGGATTCACCTGGGGATTACTGTTCAAATTTCCGTGCCAATCGCTGCACCATTCGTAAGCATTGCCACTCATATCGAAAATACCCAGTTCGTTGGGTTGCTTTTTGCCCACTTCGCGCATTTCTTTACTGTCAATTAACCCTTCCGACATGTTATACCACCCAACATCATTGGCTTTATTGCTTCCGCTGTATTTATATCCTTTGCTTTTCACTCCTCCTCGGGCGGCATACTCCCATTCCGCTTCAGTAGGCAGACGATACTTTTTCCCGGTTCGGTCATTGAGTTTATCGATAAATTCTTGTGCAGCATTCCAGGTGACATTTACTACCGGCAAATTATCCCCTTTATTTATCGAAGGATTACTTCCCATGATAAGCTCCCATAAGGCTTGGGTTACTTCGTACCTGCCGATATAAAAGTCGCTCAGTGTTACCTGATGAGGAGGATTATTCATCGTGAATGTCCCCCCTTGCACAAATACCATATCAACAAGTCGAATTAATTTAAAACGCCCGGCTGCAATCTGTGCTTCAGGTGTACCGGCATAATCGCGGATGAATCGTTCCAATTCAGCCATATCTTCCGTATCTTTGATTTGTTCCCATGTATCACGAGGTTGAAGATCGTTTTCACGTTTCTGCATATCATTCAAAATGTTATGGGCAATACCGGCTTTCGCCGATTGGGGATATGAAGCAAGATATCCGCGCAGATCGGTTTGACTTGTTTGATCGACTTTGACCCATGCTTCCTGTGCATGCAATTCGTTATTCAAATGCTCTTCCACAGCATACACTTCTTCAACTTTTTCCATCACGGCTTTGTCCGCATTGGTACGGTTGTAGTCCAGATATTTCTTAACCTCTTCTCGTAATTGTTGAAAATATGCGCTTTGCATATCATCGTAGTTGCAAAGTTTATCCAGGCTCAAAATACGTAGGTATGAGATCTGATGCGACCATTTTCCTAGTGATGCCTGGGTTTTATCCAGATGTTCCAGTGCGTCGGAATAACGGCCTTCGCTATATGCCGTTTCGGCATTTTTCAGTTCCATGCGCGCCCGTAACTCATCCTGTGCAAACATAGTGATGCCTGCAAGCAAAAATAAAAATACAGTTATCGTCTTTTTCATAGAGTTTTAATATTTGATGTTCAATCCCAGAAACTATCTTTCTTTTTTGCCGGTTCGGAAGAACCCCCGGTTCCCCGGAAATCACCGCCGGAAGCGTTGGTATTGGTTGTTTTGGGTTTACCTTTGTAAACAAGCTTCCGAATATTCACTTCTCCCACTTTTGCTGTCTCGGTAAATTTATTCAGTGTCTGTTGTGCCTGTTCGTGGGTAGCGAACCAATCCACAAGCATGATTTCACCTGTACCGTCCGTATCGTTTATTTCTCCGACAAAAGCATTTTCGAAGTTGCCCCATGCATCATCCAGATTACTCTGTGATTGTTGCACTTTACGATTGTTTGCGGCAATGTTGGTTGCTTTGAGATCAGCCGCTTTTTGGCTGCATTCCGTTATTGTGGTGCTATCAGGAATATCACTTATGTTCACAGTTATCTTCATCTGTCGCTGTTGAATACAGATACAAAAATAAGATAAAAACTCTAAAATAGACATATATATTTGTACTGTGTATTGATATATCCATATCAGGAAAAAAGCTGTAAACCGGTTACATGTATATCATTATCACTGAAAATGATCAGCATAAATAATGGTATCCATATAAAATCTATATATTTGCAGGTATAAATATACATTCAACCCGTTATATTTCAGAAGCTATACCACTTATAATTTTACGGGTATTATGTCTCATATTTGTAGAATATAGGATGCGCTTCAACAGAATTCAAGCAAGTTTGATTCTGTTTTCAGCTTTCACTATATTTGTAGGATATAGGATGCGGTTCGGTAATTTTTCGAAAACAAGTTATCTATAATTGCCTCCACCTTTCGTTATATTTTTAAAATATATCACTCATCTTTGCGTTTCAATATTAAAATATTCCAAACTAATGCATAGAGCCTTTACTTATTGTCTGCTTCTGATTACGGTCTTTTATTTGCATTCATGCATCAGGAATATCGATTCTTTTCCTGATGAAGTATCCATATCGCCTTCGTTGAGCCTCTCCATTGGTACCGGAGTTTTCAATACCGAAAAAGATTTGTTGCCTGTAGGCTTACCGGAAATAAACATAGGTGAGAATGTACCCTCCTGGGCCAGATATAAAGTGATTAGTATTCATGATTCTGTTACTTTCAGTATATCGGAAATATTTGATAATGTCGACTCTGTCAGATTAATCGCATTTAAGGTGAATATCTGGAATCAATTTCCTGCGAAAGCAAAGCTTCAGGTCTATTTTTGTGATGATACCGGGATCAGGTTAGATTCACTGTGGCATGATGCACCTTTGGATATTGCCCCGGGAGAATTCGACTCTTCGGGAAAACTATTGAAAGAATCATATGCCTAATCGTATGTGGAGATGACCGGGAAACGGCTTGAAACCTTACGTCAGATAGAGTATTGTCCTTTTATATCATACGTATACCTGGAAGGAATATCACCGGAGACCATCAACCGGTTCGACGATTATTCGCTGACCTGCCAACTAGGGGTAAGAACAGATGTCGACTTTACAATTGACTTGAAATGAGTAGTATAAGAAGGGTATTCATTTGTTTTTGTATCAGCTTTATTGCCATCGGATTTGTATTTTCCCAGCAAAGCCATACTTTGTTTTTTCAGCACCTGAATCCTCAAAGCAATGTGGTCAATCCAGCCATCATGAGTCCGTGTCCGGTCTTTTTCAGTCTGCCGCTACTGGGATCGATCCATCTGAATGCCAATTCCACCGGATTCAACTATGCCGACTTATCGAAAGACAAAACCCTTGACCTGGGATCACTGGTGAGTCAACTCCATGCCGTTGATTTTGTCACTGCAGAATTTCATTATACCCCCTTTAGTTTCGGTATTTACCTGCCCAATGATGATTATCTCAATATTACATGGTCCGAAAAAGTCGATGTCAAAGCTTTTTATCCGAAAAAACTAATTGATTTTGCTGCACGGGGAAATACACAGCATTTAGGGAATCCTCTTAAAATAAAATCTCCCGGCTTAAATGCAGTATATTACCGTGAATTATCCGTTGGGATCGCACGCGAGGTTTCCCGTGACCTGGATATAGGCATTCATGCAAAAATCCTGTTTGGTCAGGCAGGTGTTTTTACCAGAAGGGGGAAAATGGTAATCGACAGTAACAGTACCACTTATGATTTTACGGCGGACTGGGATTTTGGGATCGATGCCTCTTTTCCACTGGATATTACCCGGGATGTGGACGGATATGTTTCCGATCTTGATGTGGGCGATGTGAAGTTTCCATCAGCTGTACTGACGTTTAAAAATCCGGGGATTGCTTTTGATTTCGGTTTCGTTTATCATACAGGCGATCTGGTTTTTAGCGGAAGTATACTGGATCTGGGATTGATGTATTGGAGTAAGGATACACGCAAGTTCAGGCAAAACGGACAATTTACCTTTTCAGGAGCCAATATTACGGACGGTTTAAATTCCAGCGATTTTTTTAGTGAGATGAAAGACTCATTAAAAAACCAGTTGAAGGTAACTGATACAAATAGCGGATTTTTGACATTTACCACTCCTAAAATATATGTCGGGGTAGTAAAACCGGTGAACGATCTTATTAGTCTTGGAATCAATGCCCGGACAGATATTTATCCCGGGAGGCCGGTTGCAGGATTATCATTCCAGGCGATTGCCTCACCGGGAAGATATACACAATTTTCCCTCAGCTATTCCTTGATGAATTATTCATTTGTAAATGTAGGGGCCGGAATTACGGTCGGAGGCGACCGTTTCCAGTTTTATGCCGTAAGTGATAATATACTTGCATTTTTTACCCCGGAGAAAGCCAGAAACGGAAATATCAGATTTGGGTTCAATTTTTTTCTGGGCTGTTCGGAGGGTAAAAGTAACCAAAATGGTAGATCGGGTTCAGGAGTGTGTAATTGGATACTAAAAGAAGAAAACAGGGAAAAGAGGTATAAAAAGCTATAACCCCGATGCGGTATTTAAATTACGAATTACGAATTACAAATTACGAATTACAAATTGCGAATTACGAATTACGAATTATGAACTTTTAAAAATTCCAAAAGGTTTATTGAAGGCAATCTTGAATCTTAAATTTTGAACCTTGAACCCTGAAAGCTAATTTTGACTTTTTCGAATCGTCTTTAATAAGAATAATACAAACTTATTTTGATCGATTATCAGAACATCAATGTGATACTTTTTTTTGTCGGTTTTTATGCTTTTTGACCGGTAGTTTTGGGAAAAGTTTCCTGAAACGTACCATATAAGTTTTGATGTTGCTTCCTGCAATGATCAAAGTTACTGCCATAATGATCAGTATGATCCCCAGGATCAGCCTGAATGTCAGGGACTCTCCAAAGATGCTCACTCCAATGAACACGGCTGTTACCGGTTCCAAAGCTCCCAGGATAGCCGTCGGAGTGGAGCCGATATACTGAACGGCCTTGGTGGTACACAAAAAAGAGATGGCAGTCGGAAAAACAGCCAATGCGAGCAGGTTTCCCCACAAGTACCATTTATCTGCAATATGCAGGCTTTTACCGAAATCGACCCGGACTAAAAATAAGGTTAATCCGAAAAGTAATACGTAGAAAGTCAATGTAAGGGTGGCCATATTTTTAAACATCGGCTGGTTGACCCCTACGATGTAAATGGCATAAGTAAGTGCCGATACCATAACCAGGAGTGTTCCGGTCAGGCTCAGGGTCGTTCCGTCCCCGTTTTTATAAAGCAGGGCGATACCTCCCAATGCCAGGAGGATACACAAAATAGTTTGTAGTGTCAGTTTCTCCCTGAAACCAAATGCCATGATCAGTGCTACCATGATCGGATAGACAAACAGGAGCGTCGAGGCAATCCCGGCATCCATGTAGTTATAACTCTGGAACAACATCAGGGAGGAAGTGGAAGCCAGTATCCCCATTACGATCAATGGAAATATCTCCTTCCGTTTTAAATTGAAACTCCGTCCCCTTGCCTTGATCATGATACCCAATATGGGAATGGCGAACAGGTATCTGAAAAACAGTACCGAATCCGGATCCATCCCTGCTTTATATAGCGGGAGTGCAAATAATGGATTCATGCCGTAGGTAGCCGCGGCAACAGCACCCAATAAATATCCCTTGACTTTGGCTTGATCCATGAATTGAAATTTACGGCAAATATATTCCAGTTTTCAGATATTTCTTTATTGTATTTTCGATTAGAAAGTCAGAAAGCAGAGACATTAATGATTGATGATTGATTATTTTAAGTCGAAAAGTATGAATGTTCATAAAGTTTGAAAGTTTATAAAGTTTGAAAGTCAGAAAGTTTATAAAGTTTGGATATCCCACACATTAGTTTTTAACATTATAACTTTATGAACTTTTTTGCTTTTCATTTTATATTCATCACTCGCTGACGCTCATGACGGCTTACGCTTAGTTCATTGTTTAAAGTTAATCATTCAAAGTTCATTGTTAATTCTCCATTCTCCATTCTCCATTCTCCATTATTTCGTTCATCATTACTCGCTGACGCTAAGTTTTTCATTAATGTTTTTTTTAAAATTGATTTATTGTTTACATTGCAAAAAAATATAACGTTGATCATATGGAGGATTCACTATTGACCAATTCAAGATCTTTTTTCCTAAAATGTGTATTTTTTGTATTTTTTGTAACATGTTCGTTCTACGTATTCCCGGGCGATTTCGGTCCTGCTTTGGTTATTGTGAACGGTAAGCCGGTACCCAATGGATTTATACAACATCTTGCACCCGAACATATTGCTTCTTTCAAGATTTTGAAAGGGAAGGAGGCTACTGATCAATATGGTCGAAAAGGGAAAAACGGAGTAGTACTCATTACCTTAAAAGATACCGGAGAAAATATTTCCCGTTCGGTTCGAGAGAAAATGAAACAAGAGAAGAAGATATCTTCCCGGAAGGATGCCATTAATAATGATTCCGGGGAGGAAAATCACCACATATCCAATGATACTATCCGAAGTATGATAGCTGTTAATCCTGGTGTTACATTCAAAATAGAGCATCTGAAAACCCCCTGGTACTTACTTCCGATGAACGATACGGAATCTGTTTTTAAGAACCTGGCATCTCCCGATTTCACTCAGGCAAAACCGGATACGGGAAAGATAATTGCTCGTAGTAGTCATGTTGGAAGATTGGTTGAATATAAAGAACATCCTTTTTTCCAGGGAATGTATGCCGCGTATGCAGATCACCGGCCATTTATCCTGTCGCCCGATATGATCTGGTTATTGATATCGCAGGGATTTGCACGGCATGTGACCCATAATGCAGAAGAATTACGTTCCCGGTTTGTGGATTTTTCCGGCCAGACCACCTTGATTGTCCGTAATGATCAGGTAAAACTTGATGATGACGCTCACCGTTGGGAAGAGATATTTCCGGAATTTACGAAGCAGATCCGGGAACATATAAAGGAACCTTCTCTGGTCGATATACTTACTTCGGATTTTTCCACTACCGATCCTGTATCCAGGATAGCATCGGAAATTACCATTATGGAATCCATGAAGCCTTATTTTGAATTTGTTACTATGCGTATTATTTGCGGAATACCGAAAGTTACATTAGAGGGTACTACTGAAGACTGGGAAAGGCTTTTGGAAAAGGCGCGATATTTAAGGAAATATAACCTTGACTGGTGGCTCGATGAAATAGAACCGTTATTGGAAGAGTTTGTCCGTGCATCAAAGAAGAAAATAGATAAACGTTTCTGGCGGAATATGTTTAAATTCCATACTTTAAAGCAATATGGTTCTCCTACCGTAATAGACGGTTGGATCGTTAAGTTTTTCCCTTATGATAAAGAAGGCAGGCGAAATGACCTGAAATCAATCAGTAATGTAAACAGGTTACCTTCCGAGTTAGTCAAGGTAGATGTAAAATATATTGAAGTATTTCAAGATACGACCATAGTTACTCCGTTGCAGTTTTGGGCCGGATTTATCGGATTACAGCAGGATTCGGAAAATTATTCGTTGAGGCCGGAAATCGGATGGTTGGTCAAGATAAAAGGAGAAGATAGCCATCGGACAAAAAAAATGCTGGAAAGAGAGAAAGCTTCTTTATGGAGTGGTGGGATGAGTATTCGGGTGAGTACAGTACCGGAGGAAATATTGGAGATGGAAGAGATCAGGGAGCTTTCCATTGATTTTACAGGTAAAATACAGATACCACAGGAAATGAAACAGATAAAAATCGATAGGTTGAACTTATCAGGTGAGGTATCCGAAACTGAAATCAAGAAAATTCGTGAATTGTTCCCTGATACTGAATTAATTATCAACAGAAAAAAAATACCCTGATACCAATCAATTCGTCGGATATGCACTTTTGTTACCATTCTTATAAAACGACATCTGTTCCTGTGAGCCCATCATAGGTAACTTCAAATTTATCTGAACCTTAGGTTGGTAATCATATATGATTAACTTTACGACGCATTGAACCCTCAATTTGAATACACAATGATCGATCTGTTATTAAAAAACAACGAAATATATAGCGTACAAAGTGTTGATGAAATAGTCGATGAGAAATTGGATTTTTTGGTGATCCAATTTCATGATTATACCCCGACGGACCTCGAATGGCTGAAGAAAAATTTTGGACTTGATTTCTCCATCATGTCGCATTATGAAGATATTGAAATCAGTTCCCACTTTCTGGAAAAGGAAGACCAGGTATCTTTTCATTTTTCGATTCCCTATTACAACCATGAGAAGAAAATGGTAGAAGAACCGGTATTCTTTATGGTATCGGCCAATCGTTTGTTCTTTTTTATGAGTTCCGTTCTTGATGAATACTTAAATGAGCTGTATGCCGGTAAACTTTCAGATATGCTCCGGATAGCGAATATGAATATATCCAAACTTCCCCTGGAATTTATTTCCGATTATTATGCAGATATCACCGAAGACCTTGCCCGGAAGATCAAAAATATAGCAGGTAAAGTGCTGGTTGAGAATACTTTTTCCGATGAAGAAATGAATCTAATTACCAAGTACAGCTTTAACAATTTGCTGATAAAAGAGTCTGTGAATGAAGCCATACGGATATTCAGCCTATGTAGGAAAAGCGATTTCGGAAAAGATGGGCCGATGGAGGAGATGATTAATGCGGAGCAAAATGACCTGATGGTGGTATCTGATTACATCCAGTTCAATTTAGAACGCCTCAGGGATCTGAAGGACCATATCAATCATAAAACGGATTTTGAGCAAAACCGTATCTTCAAGATACTTACCGTAGCCACCATATGTATTGCATTACCCACACTGTTCGCCGGAATATACGGAATGAACTTCGAGGTAATGCCGGAACTTCAATGGGCTTTTGGGTATCCGCTTGCCATAGTCGTCATAATTTTATGCGCCATTCTGCCTTATCTTTATTTCAAAAGGAAAAAATGGCTGTAAAAAAGAAACTATCCTATTTCTATTCTTGAGTGAATCGGATATTGGGAGATAATAGTGATCCCATTGATATTTATGTATTCATCGGAAAAGACATCGTCTAAAAATACCAGGACTCTAATTACCGTTTTATTTTTGTAAGAGCCGCCGATCCTTTATGGACCGCAAAATGACCTGTTTTATCGCTTTTGATCTGAAATTGCGGGTCATTATCGGAGACTTGATGGATATAGCCCTTGTAATTAAAGTTCTAAGTACATATCCTGATAATTATTCCTGAAATCTTCACGTTTTTAGAAGTTTCAAATATGTATAAATAATATATTGTACGGAAGTACTCATCTTTAATTATTCAGTGTTAGGATATACTTGTTAATATACAATTGTTTTTCTTTGGATTTGTATTGTTGTATATATCTTGGATGTTCAAGCACTGTTAACTGATTGAATAGTTTTGCCTTTTTATTTAATTTTTCGATAAAAGCAGCATTTTTTATTCCCAATACAAAGACTTCGGAAGTATCTAACCCGAAGCTGGTATGTTTTCTTAACGAAGAGATCATAAAGTCTTCTGTCATCTTAAAAAGCAGCGGATCGTCATAGTAATTAGCATTGAGCCATTTTCCGTCTTTTGTCTGCCGGATGATTGCTAACGGAAACGGGGAGTTAATATAGAAATCCTGATAGAAATGTTCAGCACTGCCGTATTCATTTATCATTTCATACATAAAAACAGATGAGATTTCGTGGGTATATGCGGATTTCATTTTGATACCGCAAACGCTTTCCAGGCGTTTCGTATCGGTGAAAGGTATGCCGGTTACACCAGCACCATGCCTGCTCGGATTGATTCCTATGATAAATCTACGTTGTTTCGGATCATTGTAATACTTCCGGTAAAATTGTTCCATGACCTCTATCGTCTCGGGATTATCCCAGTAAGGGTTCATTACCCGGAATCCAGTGGGTAATTCACCTGTATACTCTAAATTCCGGTTGAATTCAATGATTTTATTTGAAAATAACTTTGTCATATACTTCCATAAAGCCGATTTCCCTACTTATCCTTTAATTTAAGGTGAATAACATTCTGAACTTCTAAGCAGTGATTGAGTAGGTTTGATAATGTTTTTATCCTTCCTGAACCGGTTTGTTTTACTTGGTTGATTTTGCTTTTTTTCCTTAAATTCCTAAAAATCCTGTTTCACTACAAATTTACAGGATTTTTGTTGAAATCTAGAGTTGTATTTAAAAGATGTTTCGGCTACATTGGCATGAATCAAATATTTAAAATAAAAAAATGAAAGAAAATCAAAAAAATAGATTATCTTTGCACCATATTTTATTTATCAGTTAAGTTTTTATTAAAAGTTTTTGAGTCTTTATATCTTACTACTGTTTTTTAAGTTATATTTTCCCACACTTCTTTTTGTAAGCACTCAACACAAATCATTTTTTATGAATATTTTTATTTCGAACCTTAATTTTAAGGTTCAGAGCGAAGATTTGAATGAAATTTTCGCAGAGTATGGTGATGTTTCATCTGCCAAAGTTATCACCGATAAATTCTCCGGTCGTTCCAGAGGGTTTGGTTTCGTTGAAATGGACGACGAGGAAGCGGCCAAGAAAGCTATTGCAGAGTTAGACGGAGCCGAATACGTCGGTAAAACCATCAATGTATCTGTGGCAAAGCCAAGGACAGAAAACAGAAACAACGACAGGAACAACGGGAGGCAATACGGTAACAATAGCCGTAGTAACTCCTGGAGCAGGTATTAAAAAGTGAAGGTAAAGGAGGAAAACCATTGGTTTTTCTCCTTTCATCGATCAAAAACTCCACGGTTCTAAAAGGAACCGGAATATAGATGTGGAATAATCACTAGGGCAACTTATCACTGAAGTAGCACAAGTGACCATCATAGTAAATAAAGAGTCAAAAATATCCTGTAATTGCAGCAGGAAGATTATCAATAGGGGAAAACATAATTCAGGTTTAAGGAACTCGGTGTATCTGTCGTGCAGATGAGAGTATATTTATCCTTACCATAAAATCAGCAGTGTAAAGAAAAGTATTTAAAGGTACTTTCTTTCCATGCAAAAATAATCTTGTACAAAACATCTCAGAACGATTTTGCATCATAGAACATGGATAAAGATGAGACATTATAAAGACGGTCTCATGCCTATGTATTTATGTTTGAATAAATCCTTACAAAAGAATGTTTGGATTTACATAATAATAACATTACTCATATTGAGTAAATACAAAATAAAGTATGACATTTAAAGAATTAAATATTATAGAGCCTGTATTAAAGGCATTAATTGAAAAAGAGTACACCATACCGACACCCATACAGGAGAAAGCCATTCCGGTAGCTCTCCAAAACCGGGATTTATTGGGATGTGCCCGTACCGGAACAGGGAAAACAGCCGCTTTTGCAATCCCTGTGATACAAAACCTTTTGAATCAAAGAAGCAGGGGAAAGGGTAGGAGCATAGAGGCTTTGGTCCTGACGCCTACCAGGGAACTTGCCTTGCAGATAAGCGATAATTTTACCTCTTATGCCCGGTATACTCATCTGAAACACGGTGTGGTATTTGGAGGAGTAAATCAAAACCCCCAGATCAATATGCTGGCAAAAGGGATAGACATCCTGATTGCCACTCCCGGACGATTGCTCGACCTGATCAATCAAGGATATGTACATCTGGATAAAGTCAGGCACTTTGTCTTGGACGAAGCTGATCGGATGCTGGATATGGGGTTTATAAGGGACATCCGGAAGATAATGCAACAATTGCCTGTTGAAAAACAAACATTGTTTTTCTCAGCAACCATGCCACCCGATATCGTTTCCCTTTCACAATCCATTCTGCATGATCCGGTAAAAATTGAGATAATTCCCGAACCATTTTCTACGGATACTATTGAACAGTTTGTGTATTTCGTAGAGAAGAAAGAAAAAGGTGAATTATTGATATCCCTGTTGGAAAAGAACAGGAAAGAATCCGTACTTGTTTTCTCACGTACAAAACACGGGGCTGATAAAATAGCACGTTCGTTATGTCGTGCAGGAATAGGAAGTGAGGCCATACATGGTAACAAAACACAGAATGCAAGGCAGAGGACACTTGCCAATTTCAAGACAGGAAAAACACGTGTGATGATTGCTACGGATGTAGTGTCGAGAGGTATCGATATCGATGAATTACCTCTTGTTATCAATTATGACCTTCCTGATATACCTGAAACTTATGTACATCGTATAGGCCGTACAGGAAGGGCCGGTAAATCGGGAAAAGCCTTTTCATTCTGTTCGCTGGATGAAAAGTCAATGATCAGAGATATACAAAAGCTGACCGGAAGGAAACTTAATATGGTAAGTTCCGGTAGTTCGAATAATCACCAATAAAAATAATAAATGGCAAGACCCGCATCATTCAATAAAAGGGAAAACGAAAAAAAGAAATTATCCAAACGACTTGAAAAACAGAAAAAGAAAGAAGAGCGAAAAATGTCTCCAAGCAAATCATTTGATGATATGATCGCTTACGTTGATGAAAATGGAATGCTTTCTGATGCACCTCCCGAGGTCAAAGAAAAGGAAGAGATCAATGTCGAAGATATTGCTATCTCCGTTCCCAAAAAAGCCGAAGAGGAAACTATTCGCAACGGAAAAGTGGAATATTTCAACAGTGCCAGAGGTTATGGTTTTATAAAGGATCTGGAGAGTACGGAAAAATATTTCTTCCATATCAAAAACAGTCCTGCCGGTATTAGGGAAGGCAACATGGTATCTTTTGAATTCCAGAAAGGTTCCGGAAAGAAAGATATCACGAATATCAAGATTGTATAAATGACTGATAATCTATTCTGAAAATACCGTCATGATAAAAAAACGGTTAAGAAAATTTTTCTTAACCGTTTTTTTATCAACATTCGGTCCATGTTTTGAATGATCTGATATTTTACCCTCAATTGTTATCCGGATATTTTTCGCTTTTACGCCATGTTTTTTCGTTTTCGGTAATTCATACCTTCAACTTTACTTTTATCTATTTATATTTGTTGCAATAAAACCACTAATACATATCTTTTGGGTAGTGATATAAACAAAAAAATGACCATATGTTCCTGTGTTTCCCGTTCGTTTATCGATAGGGACAAAGTGTCGGTATTGGCCTCTGTATTTAGGAACGATGGTTATGATGTGACTGTGGAGCCTGACCTGTGTAAAAAGATGATGCAACCTTCGACAGATGTCGAAGACCTGGCTTCTTCGATCATTCTGGCCTGTTATCCGAGAGCCATTCATTCCCTGTTCCATAAGTTCGGTATTGTACCGCATCAAACACTGGATATCCGGAATCATGATACACAGGATATTTTTGCCCGGTTGAATGTATCATTTTCAGGGCAGGGGGATGTTCCGGGAAAAGAAGCGGCAGAAAAAGAAATCCAATCATTCGCTGTGGAAACGGGAACCGACGCATGGTATCCGGTCATTGACAAGGATCGCTGTAGTGAATGCCGGCAATGCCATGATTTTTGTCTTTTCGGGGTATATGAGATTGAAGAAGGGGAGGTAAAGGTAAAACAACCGCAAAACTGCAAGAATAATTGTCCTGCATGCGCACGTATCTGTCCTTCCAAGGCTGTCATATTTCCCAAATATGAAAAATCACCGATCAATGGCGGACTAGAAGATGAGGAAATCGTATCCGTGGATATGAAAGCCGTGTATGCTGATGCACTCCGGACACGTCTGCAACAGCGTAGGGCAAGCGTTTCGTTATTAAAAAAATAAATTCAAAATTCCGGATTCAAAATTCAAGATTATTGAGACATTGAATCCGGAATTTTTAATCTTGAATTTTTAAATTTTGAATCTAAAAGAATATACATCCACCTTTAAAGCCGCCCTGAGGGTTCCAAGGACTTCTACGCCACGGTTGGTGTGGAAATTTATGTACAATTTCGGATGGCAGAGCATGAGGAATATCAGCCGTTTCGATAAAAGGATAAAAAAAGGAAAACCTTTCTTTCCGGCTTTTAATATGATTTCGGTTACTGAAAGTTGTAATCTGACATGTAGCGGCTGCTGGGTATCGGGTGCTGGTAAAAAGTCACTCAGCAACCAACAACTTGATGGGATCATCACAGCCAGCAAGAAAAAAGGTTCTTATTTTTTCGGGATATTGGGTGGTGAACCTTTAATGTACAATGGGTTACTGGATGTATTGGAGAAACATCCCGATTGTTATTTTCAATTGTTCACTAACGGGATATTGCTCACTGACGAAGTGGCCATGCGTCTCAAAAAAATGGGGAATATTACCCCATTGATCAGCATTGAAGGGCTGGAAGAGGAAAGCGATGCACGACGCGGCAGGAATGATGTGTACGAACGGACCTTATCCGGAGTGCGTGCCTGTCGTAAAGCAAAACTTATTTTCGGCGCGGCGGCAAGCATCTGCAAGAGCAATTATAATGACCTGGTGAACCGCGAATATATTGAATTGCTGGCGAAAGAGGGCGCACATTACCTGTGGTATTATTTGTATCGTCCTGTCGGTGCCGATCCGAAGCCGGAGAACGCACTGGATAAGGAACAAATCCGGGAATTCCGCAAGTTTATGGTCGAACAACGGAAGAGCGCCCCGTTATTTATCATCGAAACCTATTGGGATGACAAGGGCAATGCACTTTGTCCCGGAGCAACGGGGATGAGTCATCATATATCTCCATCGGGAGCAGTGGAATTTTGCCCTCCGTTACAGCTTGCAAAAGATTTTATTAATGAAGACGCTTCAAATCTTGCGGATATCTTTGAAAAATCCGAGTTCCTTGCAGATCTGCGCAAAATGACGGCGGAAAGTTCCCGGGGATGTATTCTTCTGGAAGATCCGCAGAAGATGGTACGGTTTCTTGAAAAATATCAGGCTGTCGATACCACAAGCAGGAAAACCGTACTGGAAGAATATAAAAAAATGACACCTGTAGCGGGACATAATATGGAAGGGGAAGAAATTCCCGAACAGAATACCGTATACCGGTTAATGAAGAAGAAGTACTTTTTTGGTTTTGGTGCTTATGGCTGATATATTGGAACATACTTTGGAAAAGCAGATATATACTGTACCCCCCACACACGAAGAACGTGACACGCTGCGGGAACAGATCATGTCTTTTGTGAAAGACCGGTCATTGATCCCGCCGTTATCGATGGAACTTCTTTCCGGTTTATCCGGTTTATTCATTGAAGAACAAGCGTTGGATCCTGCCATGAAAGGATGGATCATGGTAGAGATCAATAATTGTGTTTGGCAGGAAACCGTTGCATCTATCCCTTATGAAAAACGCATATTACTACTTCCCAAATGTTTGAGCAACTCATCCAAATGTCGGGCCGAGATAGATGAATTCGGACTCTTGTGCCATCGCTGCAACAACTGTTCTATTCCCAACCTGCAGGATGAAGCGGAAGATCTGGGTATGATGAGTATTGTGGCCGAGGGATTTACATCTGTAGTCGGATTGATTGAAAGCGGAGCCGTAGATACGGTGATTGGCGTAGGATGCCTTGACTCACTCGAAAAAGCATTCCCTTTACTGATCAATAATGCCGTACCCGGTCTGGCCATACCTTTGAACATATCGGGATGTAAAAACACCCAAGTCGATGATGAATATGTCAGCAGGATGATCCATATGCAATCCGGAAAGAAAGCAAAACTGCTGGATTATGATCATCTGAAATCCAATATAAAACGATGGTTCTCAAAAGGAAACCTTGATGCAAAACTTTCTCCTGCTTTGGACCATACCACTTCCGTAGCCCACGAATGGATGCAGGGTGAAGGAAAACGATGGCGGCCGTATCTGCTGGCAGCCACTTATATGGCCATGAAAGGAAACGAGAATATACCTGAAGAAGTACAACTGGCGGCAATTGCCGTAGAGTGTTTCCACAAAGCGTCTCTGGTGCATGACGATATTCAGGACAACGATCATCATCGTTACGGAAAGCAGACAGTAAACGCTGCGCATGGTGTTCCTATTGCTATAAATGTCGGGGATATATTGCTGGGTGAAGGATACCGGCTGTTGACACAGTGTAATAATATGGAACTACTGAAGGTAGCTGCCGAAGCGCATATCTCTTTATGCCGGGGACAGGGTATGGAATTGGAATGGAGCAGATCGCCGCGTTCGTTGACTATGGATTTCGTGTTGGATATTTTTTGCAACAAAACCGTTCCTGCCTTTGATGTAGCGTTGATACAGGGATTGATCAGTGCCGGCGATGACGAACAATTGCGCCATACTTTGCATCAGTATTCCCGGGCACTGGGTATAGCCTATCAGTTGGTGGATGATATAGAAGATTATCAGACGGACGAACCGTTGGCCTTGAGGCCTTCTGCCGTATTGGCCGTACTCTGCGAACAATATCCCGGCGATTTTACCGAATCCCTTCTGCAGGGCAACGAACCGAAAGTTTTCCTGAATCTTCCCGAAAACAAAGTGAAGCTACAGGAAGCCATCGATCAGGTAAAACAGATGGCAGAAGAGTATCAGCGTGCTGCATTCGAAGCATTGCAAAACTTGACCAACATCGAATTAAAAAGGCTTTTGTTCCGTGTTACAAAAAGAATACTAAAATAAATTCCGAATTCAAAGTTCAGGGTTCGATCAACTTTGAACCTTGAACTTTGAATTCGGAACGATGAATTTTTGAACCTTGAATTTTAATGACGATTTCGATGAAACTTTTTAAGACCCTGCAAAAAGGGAGAGAGCATCTGGGAGCGGAGGCACTCGGCAGGATTTCGTGTTTTGTCGATTCACAGCGGACGGAAAAGGACAGTTTTATGGATAAAAGCGGAAAGCCCGATATTTACTACACCCTATTTGGCTGGATGTTGTCCTACATATTAGGTATCCGCCTCGATCACCATAAAATGGAAGAATATCTGTCCGGACAAAATATTCAGGCGATGGATCTGATCCACTATGCCGCATTCATGCGGTGCCGGATGATTCAAAAGCTGATGACTGAAGGAAAAGCTGGATTTCTACTGAAAACGCTTTTCTCTTCTCCAACAAAAATAAAGGAAATACAGGATTTTACGGATTTACCCCATAATGATCCGCAATCGCCCTATACCCGTTTTATATGCTTGTCCTTACAGGAAGATACCGGACAAAAGATCAGGGATAAAGCTGAAATTCTGGAATCATTGAAAAGTTATCATGTTCCGGGAGGCGGTTATTCCAATATGAAGAATGGAACCTCACCCGGTATAAATGCAACTGTCGCAGCTTTGGCCGTGACCGGACAACTATTGGGTTACAAGCATAATGAAGATATCGATTATCTGCGGGAATCCCAGGATGAATCCGGTGGTTTCAGTGCAGCAAAAGAAGCGCCTGTTCCTGATATTCTCTCCACAGCTACATCACTTTTTATGCTGAAATGCTACGGCGTGCAGCCAAAATATGCCGGAGCAGATTTCATTGAAGCGCACTGGCTGGACTCAGGTGGATTTTCAGCCACGCTGGTTGAAGAGAGGAGCGACGTGGAATACACGTTTTACGGATTGTTGGCATTAGGAAGCATAATTTAATTGAGAATTGAGAATGGAAAGTGGAAAATGAAAGATAAAAGAGGACGATTATATCTCTTTAACGGATATGGTAAAAGCAAGAAATGGAGATTTTTTATTTCCGATTGGTTTAGAAACCGAAATTCAGTTGAATATTTCGGAATAAGGGAAAATATATGCAATCCTGATTTTAATTATGGCGAATTCGCCACAATTAAATATAATTAAGCGATAAGAATTAAAAATAATAGATTATAAGAGCGTATCATTGGTAGAAAAGAACGCTAAAGCGTTGGGAACATTCATAATTTAGTTGGAAATGGCAAAAGGAAGAACGCTACAGGTAAAGGAATCAACCATAATGGTTATCATGCAAAATGAAGCCGATTTTATCAGCTTGACTGATATGACGGCTGGTTTTACCGAAGGGAGCGGGCTTATTGGTAAATGGATAACTAATAAAAACACGTTGGAATATCTGGCAGTTTGGGAAAATATAAATAACCCTGATTTTAATTACCCCGAATTCGGGGTAATTGAACGTGAAGCAGGCACTAATCGGTTTATTATGTCTGTAGGGCAATGGATTGACCGGACAAAGGCTATTGGCATGCTCGTAAAAGCAGGACGCTATGGTGGCACTTACGCACATAAAGACATTGCATTTAACTTTGCCATGTGGTTAAGTCCTGAATTTCAAATTTATCTTGTTAACGAATTTCAACGATTAAAAGATGATGAGAATGATCGTCTGAAATTGGAATGGAACTTACAACGCACATTAGCCAAAGTAAATTATCATATACATACCGATGCCATTAAAGAAAATCTGATGCCAAAAAAAATCACACAACAACAGGCAAGTTTTGTTTATGCCAACGAAGCCGACTTGTTGAATGTTGCCCTTTTCGGCATTACAGCAAAAGAATGGCGGGAAAATCATCCAGATAAGAACGGAAATGTCAGAGATTATGCGACATTGGAACAATTGGTTGTTTTGAGTAATATGGAAAGTATCAATGCATTGCTTATCCGTCAGGGATTACCGCAAAAAGAAAGACTTATTGAACTGAATAAAGTTGCTATTACTCAAATGAAATCCTTACTTGAAAGCAACTCAATCAAAAAGTTAAAATAGGTAGATAACAAAAAATATCGATCACTTGGAAGAAAGTATAGATATGAAGGATGAACGAATAGATGAAATGATAGACGTTTTGCGGAAACAGCTTTTGGCAAAACAGGCTGATCCCGGCGCATTATGGCGGGGAAAGCTGTCATCGAGCGCCATTTCCACTTCCGTGTCGGTGTTTGCCTTGTACATGATCGATAAGGATAAATACAAACCCTATATCGAAAAGGGGGCGAAATGGCTGAAAGATACCATGCATGTCGACGGTTCGTGGGGCGATACCATTGAGAGTCCTTCAAACATGACCGCTACACTGCTCAGTTACGCCTCCCTTTGCGCCTTGGATATTCCTCCCGTAGAAACAAAGGAATATCTGACCGGTAAATTCGGAGGATCGAGCGATCAGCATATCATTAACGGAGTGCTTGCCTATTACGGTAAGGATCTGACTTTCTCCGCCCCGATACTGGTCATGTGTGCATTGGCAAATATTATATCCGGTTGGGATAAGATCCCCCAGTTACCCTTCGAAGTATCCGTGCTTCCTCAACGCCTGTTCCGTTTTTTCCGGCTTCCCGTAGTAAGTTATGCCATACCAGCCCTTATCGCTGTCGGGATACTCCGTTATAAAAAGGGAAAGAAAAACATCTTATCACCCATTCGTAAGTCTTTTATCAATAAGTCATTAAAAGTATTGGTCAAATTGCAGCCCGATAACGGAGGATTTCTGGAAGCGGCGCCCCTCACTGCCTTTGTTTCCATGTGTATGAGCGGTGCCGGTTACAAAGAGCACATCGCCACACAGAAAGCTGCCAAATTTCTGGTTGATACAGTACGTGAAGACGGTGCATGGCCCATCGACACTGATCTCTCCAGCTGGGTTACTATTTTAAGCATCCGGGCTTTGGATGATGATATCACCGATAAGCAAGCATTGTCCGGAACCATCAAACGAAATGCTTTTGCATTTAAACATCCCTTTACCGGTGCTAAGGAAGGTGGATGGGCATGGAGTGATCTGCCAGGAGCGGTGCCCGATGCTGACGATACTTCCGGTTCCCTGGTGGCCCTTCATATTTTGCAGGACGGGGTCTACTGTCCGGAAGTGGGAAAGGGAATAGAATGGCTCCTCGCATTGCAAAACAGCGACGGCGGGATGCCGACCTTCTGCAAAGGATGGGGCAAACTTCCTTTTGATAGGAGCAGTCCCGATATATCGGCTCATTCTTTGCTGGCTTTTGGATTATGGATGCCGGTATTGCCCGCAGACCTGAAAAAGAAATGCGAAAAAAGTAAACGCCGCATGTTGCGATGGATGCAGAAAATACAGGCTTCCGACGGATCATGGACGCCTCTATGGTTTGGCGATCAGGATGCCAAAGATGAACGTTCGTCGGTATATGGAACCACCATGACAGTGGAATACCTTGCCGCATCTTCCGAACCGGAAGCCAGTGAAATGGCGGAGAAAGGTCTTCGCTACATTCTTTCCGTACAAAACGAAGACGGCGGATGGGGGGGAGCGAAAGGCGTACGATCGAAAGTTACGCTGACGGCAAGGGCTTTAAGTGCTTTGTCGGTATGGAATTTAAAAGTTCAAAGTTCAAAATTCAAAGTTCAAAGTTCAGGGCAAAATCCGGAACCTGAAACTCGGAACTTTGACCCCGGAACTTCTATGAGCCATGCCTTTGATTTCCTTTACGGGAAATATCAGTCTGGAGAATTGTTCAGCCCCGAACCGATCGGATTGTATTTTTCCCGCCTCTGGTATTCGGAAGAGTTGTATAGTATTACATTTGTGCTAAATGCATTGAAAAAGTATAAAGATTCCGGGTTCAATATTCAAAATTCAAGAATAGAATCCGGAACCTCAAATGTTGAATTTTAAATCTTAAATTTTAAATATAAAAATTGTATGAAGTATCCATTCCTTTTATTCTCATTACTCGTTTCGTTGAACCTTTTCGCTCAAAACAACATTCAGTGGCGGAATGACCGTAGCGGTGTCTATACTGAAACGGGGCTACTAAAATCCTGGCCTGCCGACGGACCCAAAATGTTATGGCATTACGATGGATTGGGTGAAGGACATTCTTCTGTTGCCATTGACTCGGAGAAAATCTACCTGACAGGTATGACCGACGGAAAAGGATTTATTTATGTATTCGATATGAAAGGCAAACTACTGAATAAAAAAGAGTATGGTCCCGAATGGAATAAAAACTACAACGGATCTCGCGGTACGCTCACCCTCAACGGAGGAAAGATATACCTGGTCAGTGGTGTCGGCGACTTGTACTGTTTCGATCAGAACAGCCTCAATGTAGTATGGAAAAAGAACCTGCTGAAAGAATTTGATGCTTCCAATATCGAATGGGGGCTCAATGAAGCACCTTTGATCATCGACAATATGGTGATCGCTACTCCCGGTGGTAAAAAGAATAATGTAGTAGCCCTGGATAAGAATACGGGAACATTGATATGGAGCAGTCCCGGCGAAGGTGACCAGGCAGCTTATTGTTCTCCGCTCTATATTACAGACCAGCAGGTACCTCAGATTGTAACCATGACCGCCAATCATATTATAGGCATTGAAGCCTCAACGGGTAAAAAACTATGGTCGCACGAAAATAAAAACCGTTATTCGGTACATGCCAACACACCGGTTTACGGCAACAATATGGTATTGTGTACCAGTGGTTACGGCAGGGGTTCTACCATGCTTCGCCTGACCAACGGCGGAAGAAATGTCGAAGAAGCATGGTTCTCCAAGGAACTCGACAACCGGATCGGTGCCATGGTGAAAGTAGGTAATTACGTTTACGGATCGGGTGACAGCAACCGTTTCTGGTTTTGTGTCGACTGGAACACTGGCGAAATCAAATGGAAAGAAAAAGGGTTAGCCATGGGCAATGTCATTGCCAACGACGGTATGCTTTATTGCTATACCGATCGTGGTGATATGATCCTGGCTAAAGCCAGCCCTGAAAAATTCGATATAGTCAGTAGATTTCAGATCACCATGGGAACCGAGCAGCACTGGGCACACCCTGTAATATACAAAGGCATGATGTACATCCGTCATGGAAATACCCTGATGGCGTATGCCATTAAGTAGTTCAACGTTTGAAAGTTCAAAAATTCAGCGTTTAAAGCAAAACCCGGAACTTTGAACTTTGAATTTTAATAAAACCGTATGAAAAGATCATTCTTCATCCTTTTATCGCTTGCAGTGTTAAGTCTTTCCGCACAGGATAACATCCAGTGGCGCGGAACCGACCGTACGGGGATTTATAGGGAAACAGGCCTGATGAAGTCATGGCCCGCTAACGGCCCGGAAATGTTATGGCATTACGGCGGACTGGGTGAAGGACATTCGTCGGTTGCAATAGCTTCGGGTAAAATATATGTTACGGGTCTTTCGGATGGGAAGGGCCATTTATTTGTATTTAACAGCAAGGGGAAACTGTTGAATAAAATAATGTATGGCGATGAATGGACCGTAAACTATGTTGGAACAAGAGGAACCCCAACCATTGATAACGGGAAGATTTATCTGGTCAGTGGTATCGGTGATTTGATTTGCTGGGATGAAAACAAGTTGGATGTGTTGTGGAAAAGAAATATCTTCAACGACTTCGGATCAACAAATATAGCCTGGGGAGTCAATGAATCACCGCTCATCATCGGGGAAAAGATCATTGTTACACCGGGCGGAAAGGAACACAATATCGTTGCATTGAATAAGCACACGGGCGAACTGATATGGAGTAGCCCCGGAAAAGGGGATTTATCGGCTTATTGCTCTCCGCTTTATATAGAAGATCAAAGAACACCTTTGATCGTGACGATAACAGCCAGAAATATCGTCGGATTGGAAGCCTCCACCGGGAAAGTGTTATGGTCGCATGAAAGCGTCAATAAGAATTCCATACACGCGAACACACCCATCTATTCCGACAATATGGTCTTGTGTTCGAGTGTGGATAAAGGCTCTACCATGTTACGACTGACAGACGGCGGACGTAAAGCGGAAATAGTCTGGGAATTACCAGAATTAGACAATATGATGGGTGCATTGATAAAAACAGGTGGTTATTTCTACGGGTCGGGTTCCGGTTATAAAAACAAACTTTGGTATTGTGTCGACTGGAAAACCGGAGAAATAAAATGGAAAGAAAAGGTATTGTCGGCAGGTAACATTATTACAGCCGACGGAATGCTTTATTGCTATACCGATAAAGGCGAGATGGCGCTCGTGAAGCCGACCCCTGAAAAATTCGATATTGTCAGTCAGTTTCAGATCACCATGGGTACCGAACAGCACTGGGCGCACCCTGTAATACATAAAGGCATGATGTATGTCCGTCATGGAAATACCTTGATGGCATACGCCATCAAGTAGTTCAACGTTTTAAAATTCAACGTTCAATGTTCGAAAAATCAATGTTGACTTTGAATCCGGAACTTGGAATTTTTAAATTAAACCATATGAAAAAGTTAATTATTCCTCTGATCGTCCTCTTCGCATTAAACCTGTCTGCACAGGATGTGATTGAATGGAGATTTGACCGTACCGGGATTTATAAAGAGACCGGATTGTTGAAGAAGTGGGATGATAAAGGACCGGACCTGTTATGGCACTATGACGGTTTAGGCGAGGGATATTCTTCGGTTTCCATCAGTTCGGGAAAAATATATATTACCGGGATGACAGGCGATATCGGATATCTTTATGTATTTGATATGAATGGTAACCTGCTGGGTAAAAAGAAATACGGAACTGAATGGACAATCAGCCACAATGGCGCCCGTGGTACAGTGATACCCAATGACGGATATTTATATCTGGTTAGTGGTAATGGTGAGTTATTTTGCTTTGACGAATCAGGTCTGGATATCGTATGGCAGAAAAGCATGCGCGACTTCGGGGCTGAACCGCCAAGGCATGGGACAAATGAATCCCCACTGATTGTCGGAGAAAAACTAATCTTTACACCGGGCGGGAAAGAACACAATATTGTTGCACTGAACAAAAAGACAGGTGAGCTGATCTGGAGTTCCGAAGCCAAAGGTGATGTCTCGAGTTATTGTTGTCCTATTTACCTGGATGATCAGCAGATTCCACAGATCGTTACCATGACAGGACATCATGTGGTCGGTATCGATATTTCGAATGGAAATATGCTCTGGTCTTTCCCATTCACGAATCGCTTTTTCGAACATCCTAACACACCGGTTTATGGGGACGATATGTTACTCTGTACAAGTAGTTATGGTGTAGGATCCGTGATGTTGCGGCTGAAAGACGGAGGAAAAAATATAGAACAAGTATGGAGTTCTGTCGATCTTGATTCCAGAACAGGACACATGCTGAAGATAGGAGGGTATGCCTATGGCGCAGGCGATTACAAAAAAGGTAGCTGGTACTGTGTCGACTGGAAAACAGGCGAACAGTTATATAAAGATAAAACCATTGCTACCGGAGCGATCATTGCTGCAGATGGTATGCTATATTGTTACTCGGAAAAGGGGGAATTAGCACTTGTCCGGATAACGCCTGAAAAGTTCGATATGGTCAGCCAGTTTCCTGTTACCATGGGAACGGGACCACATTGGGCACATCCTGTAATACACAAAGGTGTGATGTACGTCCGGCATGGAGATACCTTAATGGCGTATGCCGTAAAGTAATTCAAAATTTCGGATTTAGAATTCAAAATTGTATAAAACCCGAAATCTTGAATGTTAAATTTTGAACCTTGAATCTTAAATATAACCGCATGAAATAACCATGAACATTACTGTTCACACACCGTAATGATTATCTATGGCGTATTTAGCTCCGCTGAGCCC
>JAISOY010000055.1 GCA_031275285.1 Bacteroidales bacterium
GTAGAAGCATCCCCGGGTCATGACATCGGAGTGGTATCCCTTATCGGAGATCTGGTACTGGCACAAATGAACCGCTATGGAGTATCAATGGACAACCTTAAGAAAATTTACCGTAAGGCCAAACCCAATGATATTGAAAAATGGTTTCAGGCCATTGAAAAAGAGAAAGATACCATGCGTATTGCACGACAAATCGTGGCCGATTTGAATCTTTCCATGAAAATCAGTGATGTTGAATTTCAAGGAGATAAAACCAAAGCCACTTTTTATTATATTTCCGATGAACGTGTTGATTTTCGGCAATTGATCAAAGAGTATGCTGAACAATTCCGGGTAAGGATCGAAATGAAACAAATCGGAGCACGTCAGGAAGCAGGTAAAGTCGGAGGTATAGGAACATGTGGCCGGGAATTATGTTGTTCGCAATGGATGTCTTCATTCGTATCTGTGTCTACCAGTGCTGCACGTTACCAGGAAGTATCCCTTAACCCGCAAAAATTGGCAGGCCAATGTGGGAAACTTAAATGTTGCCTGAATTACGAATTGAAATGTTATCTGGACGCCCAAAGCGATTTTCCGGATACTTCCATACCGCTGGAAACAGAACAAGGAAAAGCCTATCACAACAAAACAGACGTTTTCAGAAGAATTATCTGGTATACGTTTGAGAAAAACACTGAAAATGCAGGGCTTATCCCTTTGGATGTAGATGTGGTTAAAGACATTATAGCGCAAAACCGGCAGGGGATCAAGGTTAAAGAATTGCATGCCAATGAAGATGTCCAATCCAAAAAGTCAGAGAATAATTACCAGAATGCTGCCGGAGAAGATAGTATCAGTCGTTTTGAAGAGAAAAAGCGAAAAAAGAAAAAAAATAAAGGGAGTAAAAACAAAAACAATCAACCGGAACCCATCGAGAAAAAACAAACCGTAGGAGTGGTTTCCGGAGAACAGAAGACGTCTCAAAACAACAAAAACCGCCATAAAAACCGGAACAATCGTAATAGAAACGACAACAGAGATAAAAAAAGACAGGACAACTCCCAACAAACCAATGAAGGATGAAACAGTTCGCTTCTATACCGGCAATTATCTGGTTGGTTGTATTTGGAATATTTATGCAATCATGTGATCTTCAAAATATCTATGAAGATAATGTCCGTATTCCCAAAGATGGATGGCATCAAAAAGAAATGGTCAAATTCAATGTCGATATCAATGACACGATCAGCGAATGTAACATATATATCAATGTAAGAAATAATAGTAAATATAAATGGATGGAACTCTGGCTGTTTGTGAATACCCATTCACCACAGGGGTTAAGCCAGCGGGATACATTGAAAATAATGCTTGCTGATGATCATGGAAAGTGGCTCGGACACGGGCTAGGTGATAAATTTGATACGCGTTTGTTGTATCAGCAGAACATCCGTTTTCCGGTATCGGGCACTTACACTTTTGAATATGAGCAAGCCATGCGTGATGAATTATTGATCGGTATTGATGATATCGGACTACGTATAGAAAAAAGCAAGAAATAATCCATGCTTTTTTAATAGTGATATCTCTTCCTGATATAATTTTACCATTGATTATAAGTAATTAACTTTTCTTATCTGGTTAAAAATGGAAACCACATCTTACTCTATTGGCCGGTGGGCATATCACTTATTATCGGACTGGGGAGTTCCGGATAATTGGGCAAAATTCATCAATTGTATTATATTATTGCTGGCAGTAATACTAATTGTATATACTGCTCAATACCTTACACGGAAAATTATTCGTTTTTTCCTGGACAAGTCTGCAAAAATCACTAAAATCAGCTTCCTTAAATACCTATCACAGAACAGGTTTGCTCATTATTTAGCATTAACTATCCCCTACAATATCGTCAAGTTCTGCATTCCGATTGTCTTTGAGGATTACACGATATGGATCAATCCTTTGAATAAATTAATTGAGATATACCTGATATTCATGGTTATCTGGCTGGTCATGTCCATTATCAAATCCGGTTCGGATGTATTACGGGAAAAGCCTGCATTCGAACACAAACCTATGGAAAGCTATTTGCAGGTAATTAAACTGGTATTGTTTATATTCGGATTGGGGTCGGCATATGTCACCATTACCGGTAAAGACATCACTGTTTTTTTTGCCACCATGGGTGCAGCATCAGCTATTCTGATGCTGGTATTCAAAGACAGCATCATGGGATTTGTAGCCAGTATACAGGTAACTATCAATGACATGGTTCGTATCGGGGATTGGGTTACCATGCCCAAATACGGTGCAGATGGTGATGTGGTCGAAATCAATCTCACCACCGTAAAGGTGCAAAATTTTGATAAAACCATCACTACAATCCCTACTTATGCCCTGATCTCTGATTCTTTCCAAAACTGGCGGGGAATGGAAAATGCCGGGGGCAGAAGAATTAAAAGATCCATCATCATTAAGCAGTCCAGTATCCGGTTTATTGCCGACGAGGAATTATCCAGATTCAAAAAGATACAAGGTATCAGTAATTATATTGACGAACGCCAGGTTGAAATTATAGCCCACAACGAACGGATAAATGCCGACAGAAGTTTACCTATCAACGGACGTAACCTGACGAATGCCGGACTTTACAGAAAATATACCGAGTGGTATTTAAAAAACCACCCCGGCGTACACAAAAATATGACTTTAATGGTACGTCACTTACCACCTACTGATTCCGGAATACCATTTGAGTTATATGTGTTTACCAATACTATCAAATGGGTAAAATACGAAGAGATCATGGCAGATATTTTTGATCATTTGCTCGCTGCCACCAAATATTTTGATCTCCAGATATTCGAAAAAGAGTCGGGTGGAGATATCAAGATATTGGAAATGATCAATAACCGATGAATATGTTGCCCATGATGAAACACATTTTGATCCTGTTCCTAATATTTATTGTTTCATCGACAAATGCTGGGGAGAGGACAAAATTCATGATTTTTGCCGATCTACATCATGATTTGATTCCCGATGGAGAGGATCGTTTACAAGTTGTTGTTAAGCAGGCTCTGAAACAAAAAGCAGATTTTATTATTGACCTGGGAGATTTCGCATTACCTTCATCAAAAAGTTCCGATGTCCGGGAAATACTGGATAAATACCCGGCCAAAGTTTACCATACCCTAGGTAATCACGATGTGGATAAAAACGACAAGCAAACCTATGTTGATTACTGGAACATGCCTGCTCCCTACTATTATTTCGATACAGGAAGTTTTCGTTTCATCATATTAGATTCTAATTTTTTCTTAGATAAAGACAGCATTATAAAACCTTACGAAAAGGGAAATTACGGAAAGGTTGGGGAAGCTGACAGGAATTTTTATAGTCAGGAAGAAGTAACCTGGCTAAAAAAAGCATTAAACGACACTACTAAAATATGTATCCTGTTTTCCCATGCTCCCGTTAACGATCAGTATTCAAAAATTTCACAGAACAAATATATCCATGATATAATCATCCATGCCCGTGATAATGGTACAAGAATTGCCGCAGTTTTCGGCGGGCACATTCACAGTGATAACTACCATCAAATCGATGGGGTCAATTATATACAAGTAAACAGTATCAGCTATATCTGGGGTGGATCAAAGTTTACCAATATGGAAAGATACCCTGAATCAATTTACCGGGAATATCCGTCATTGAAGTATACAATACCATTTGAAAAACCATTGTATGCTGTTGTCGAGATATGTAGTTCCGGAAAAATAAAAATTAAAGGCACTAAAAGCAGATATGTCCAACCTGAACCGGATGAGAAGCTGCTGAAAGAAAAACCATATCCCTGCTCCCCGGTCATTTCAGACCGGAAACTTACTTTCTAAACATCCTTGTTACAACAAAATTTTCATATAAAATGCTAAAGTCTGTTGTTACTACGCTTAATGCCAAATACATACATCGATCCCTTGCAGTCAGGTTATTATACGTTGCCAATAAAGACCGTTTTGACATTTCATTTAAGGAATATACTATTAAAGAAGACATTGAGACCATCGCAGGTGATCTTTTATCTACCGGATGCGATTGTATTGGTTTAGGGGTATATATATGGAATGTCCGGCAAATACAACAACTGGTGATCCGCCTCAAGGAACTGAACCCGGAAATCATCCTGATTCTGGGAGGTCCGGAAGTAAGTTACGAACCTGAGTTTTTCCTGAAGAATACCAAAGCTGATTTTATCATCAGCGGAGAAGGGGAATTTGTACTTGGAGAATTACTAAACGCTTTAGAAAATCATTTACCGGTCAACATCGATGGCGTATCATCACCGGGAAATATCAGCCGTGTCATTGCCCGCGCCGACCTCCACCGTCTGGTTGCCCTACCTTCTCCTTACCAACTGATTGAAGACAGGGAATCATTGAATCATCAGCTGATCTATTTTGAGACATCCCGCGGTTGCCCCTACCAATGTTCTTATTGCCTTTCATCACTGGAAAAAGGAATTCGTTATTTTCCTTATGAATACATTACGAAAAACCTGCAATATCTGATGGACCATGGGACCAGACAAATAAAATTCCTCGACCGGACATTTAATCTAAACAGGAAACACACGCAACGTATATTTGATTTTTTAATCGATCATTATCGGGAAGGACTTACGTTTCAGTTCGAGATATATGCAGACCTTCTGGATGATGCCACCATTAATTTTCTGAATACAAGCTTACCCAAACATTTCTTTCGCTTTGAAATCGGAGTACAATCAAGTTTCGAACCAAGCAATAAAGCTGTAAACCGGAAACAGGATTTTACCCTATTATCCCACAATATAAAAAAATTAACAGAAGGAGGTAAAATCGACCTGCATTTGGATCTGATTGCCGGACTTCCATACGAAACCTACGGGAAATTTGTCCAATCATTCAATGATGTGTTTGTCTTCAGAGCAAAAGAAATACAACTCGGCTTTTTAAAAATGCTTCGCGGGACGAGTATTCGTAGGAATGCTTCGAAGCATGGGTATGTCTTTCAGGAAGAAGCCCCTTATCAAATCATCAGCAACCGCTATTTATCCGGTGATGAATTATGCCGGATACACGAAGCAGAACATACGCTTGAAAAATATTGGAACAGTGGACGTTTTCCCTTAACTATGAATACAGTTTTCAATACTGCCTATAAGGATCATTATTTTGAATTTTTCGATGAGTTGGCCCAATTCTGTAAACAACATCATTACAGATTATATCAATATCAGTTGGTCGATTTGTTCCGTTACCTGCATGCTTTCCTGGAAAGTAAAAAAATCAATTTATTCCATCTCCTTCAGGAAGATTATTACCATCATTTCACGACACGTCCTACCGGCGTTTTCTGGCAAGAAGACCTGAGTAAAAAGGAAAGAAAGCAGCTATTTAACCAGATCTGTCAGGATAAAAATTTCCTGGAAAAGCACCAATTAAACCCTTATCATATAAAAAAGCAAACAATGATTGACCGAAAGGACAATACAAGCTTCATGTTAACAGTTTTCCTGTCATCCGGAAGAAAGAAACTAGAATACCTGTCAAATCATCCATCGTAAATAATAAGCGCGATATCTATTCGTAACCTTACGAATAAATATCCATATTACATTTCCTGAAAAGAGATCATGGTTTATCCAGGTGAATTATCCGAATCATATTGTCTTACTATAAAAAGTAGCGCTATATTCCTTTGCATGAACAAACCAAAACTTTTTGTACTTTTGCGGCGCAATGAAAGACACCACAGTACTCATCAATAATCACCTGAGCGATATTTATACCGGACATCCGGCCATTTCCTCTATCAAACAATCCTTACAATCCGGAAAAACCATCCATTTGAAAGGATTATCCAGTTCATCGCCGGCATTGGTTGCCGCCAGCGTGATCAAACAAATATCCGGTAACCAGATATTTATTTTTCCTGATGCTGAAACTGCTGCATACTTCTATAATGACCTGAACAATATCCTGGGTAATGATCAGGAAATATACTTTTTCCCATCCTCATACAAAAGAATTACCGCACAACTCCAGCTCCATGAAGGAAATATTATTCTTCGTACACGTACGCTGGAAGCTTTGTTACCCGACAGAGAAGATAAACAGGATGGTATCATTATCGTTAGCTATGCTCATGCCATTACCGAGAAAGTCGTCTCCGGGGAAAATCTGCAGCGTAATACCCTACAGCTAAAAAAAGGAGAACATATATCTATTGATTTTATCCGTGAAGTTTTACAGGAATACCTATTCACACACACTGATTTTGTATACGAGCCGGGGCAGTTTTCTATACGGGGAAGTATTGTAGACATATTTTCTTATTCCTCCCACCAGCCTTACCGTATCGACTTCTTCGGTGATGAAGTGGAATCCATCCGTTCTTTCGATGTCGACACACAATTGTCCGAAAATCAACTGGATACTATCCATATCATTCCCAGCATGGATAAGGAATCGTTCCGTACCGGCAGATCTTCCTTTTTTAAACTGTTTGATCATTCAACTATTGTCTGGAGTGAAGATATGGGCATCACACTACACGAAATTGCACGTATCAATAACCAACCACCAGCAAAGGTACTTTCGGGGGATGAGTATATTCCGTTCCGCTGTGATGAGACATTCTCGGAAGAACATGAAATTGTTTCGCTCCTACCAGGTTTCTGTAATATAGAATTCGGAACAAACTATACCTTTAAGGCAGATACTGAGTTCAAGTTCAATACCGTACCACAACCCAGTTTCAACAAGAATTTCGAATTGCTGGCACAAGATATTTCTTCACATACGGAACGCGGTTATACCACCGCTTTGATGAGTGAAAACAAAAAACAATTTGACCGGTTGAGGAATATTTTTAACGATATCATCCCCAAAGCAGCATTCATAGCGGTTCCGAACATCATTCACGAAGGATATATTGACCACGATCTGAAGCTTTGCCTTTATACCGATCATCAGATTTTCGACCGTTACCATAAATACCGGATACAACACAGTTTCACACAATCCAAAAGTATCACCATGAAAGAATTGCAGGGTTTACACCCGGGCGATTATATCGTACATATCGATCATGGCGTAGGTGTATTCGGTGGTCTGGAAAAAATGGAAGTAAATGGTAAGACCCAGGAATGTATCAGGATGGTTTACCGTGATAATGATGTATTGTATGTAAACATCCACAATCTTCATAAAATATCCAAATTCCGTGGCAAAGACAGCACTCAGCCAAAACTGAATAAACTGGGAACCCCTGCATGGCAGAACCTGAAGCAAAATACCAAAAGAAAAGTAAAGGATATTGCCCGCGAACTAATCGCCCTCTATGCCAAACGACGTATTCAGAAAGGATTTGCCTTCTCCCATGACACTTATATGCAGGAAGAATTGGAAGCATCTTTTATTTATGAAGACACGCCTGATCAATTGAAAGCGACCCAGGCAGTCAAGACTGGTATGGAAAGCGATACTCCGATGGATCACCTGGTATGTGGGGATGTTGGATTCGGAAAAACAGAAATAGCTATCCGTGCTGCTTTCAAAGCTGTAAGTGACAACAAACAGGTGGCCATACTGGTTCCTACCACCATACTTGCCTTGCAGCATGAACAGACATTCAAAGAAAGATTGGGGAAATTTCCGTGTACCATTGATTCCATCAGCAGGTTAAGGCCCGCCAAACAACAACGTGAAACCCTTAAGAATCTGGCGGACGGAAAAGTCGACATTATCATCGGAACACATAAATTACTTGGAAAAGAAGTCAAATTTAAGGATCTGGGGTTATTGATCATTGATGAAGAGCAAAAATTCGGAGTATCGGCCAAAGAAAAGTTAAAGGCCCTGCGTGTCAATGTGGACACATTAACACTGACAGCCACTCCCATACCAAGGACCCTGCAATTTTCACTGATGGGCGTGCGCGAAATGTCGATCATGTCCACTCCCCCACCCAACCGGCATCCGATTCAAACCGAGCTGAATACTTTCGATAAGGATATCATCCGTGAAGCGATAGAGTTTGAAGTATCCCGCGGCGGACAGGTCTTTTTTATCCATAACCGGGTACAATCATTGCATGAGATAGAACTGATGATCCGAAGCATCTGCCCGAATATTTCTACTGTCGCCGCACATGGGCAAATGAATGGGGAAGAGTTGGAGAAAATCATGCTTGATTTTATCAACGGTGACTACAATGTGCTGGTTGCCACATCGATCATCGAATCCGGGCTGGATATTCCCAATGCCAATACCATCATTATCAATAACGCCCACATGTTCGGACTAAGTGATCTGCACCAGCTCAGGGGACGTGTCGGACGTTCCAATAAAAAAGCCTTTTGCTATTTATTATCACCTCCTGTTACCGACCTCACACCGGAGGCACGCAGGCGTTTACGGGCCATTGAGGAGTTTTCCGACTTAGGCAGCGGATTCAACATTGCCATGCAGGATCTGGATATCCGTGGAGCGGGTAACCTGATGGGAGCCGAACAAAGCGGATTCATTGCAGAGATCGGATTCGAAACATACCATCATATCCTGAATGAAGCCATGCTCGAATTAAGGGAAGAAGATGATTTCAAAGAAATCTTCCAGGAACGGGAAGAGAAAACTGCCGCAATAGATCAGAAAAATCAAATTTTTGTCAGCGAATGCCAGATAGATACGGATCTGGAACTGTTGTTTCCCGAAGATTATATTGAAAATGTTTCGGAACGTATCCATTTATACCGTGAACTGGACAATATTGATACCGAGGAAAAACTGGCTAAATTCGAACAGGCTTTGACGGATCGTTTCGGACCGGTACCCAATTCAGGTAAAGAACTCATCAATGTAGTACGTCTGAGATGGCTGGCAGCCCGCCTGGGATTTGAAAAAGTCACACTTCGCAATGAACGCTTGTTGGTTTACTTTGTAGGCAATCAAAAATCTCTTTATTACCAATCCGAGACATTCTCAAAAATATTGCAGCTCGTACAGCAGAAGCCGCATTTATTCCGGATGAAAGAAGCCAAAGACAAATTAGCCATGACCATCAGTCCTGTAAAAAGCATCGAAAATGCCATGGCCGTCCTTCAATCCATGGAACAATAGAAAACGTTACTTCCACCCGTCTTCTTAAGAGAATATTTACCTTTTGAATGTGCCCGCGTTTTTACGAACAAATAATCACATCCTCAATTTCATTCCAGCCATAATAGTGTCCGGTTTCAGTTTCATAACACTGTTCATCTCTCCGGCCATACAATAACCACATTTGTCACAAAGCCCCGAAGCAGTTCCGCCACAATCTGGCAATCTACTCCCGTCTACCGTGATAAAATTAGACACCCAGCAATATTTTTTAAATTGGTTATGTTTCATTAATCTTAATCCCGACAGTGAATTCATGATCGGGTACTTTTTCTTTTTGTAGGCAATGACGGTATCCAATACTTTGTGCCGTGTTTCTTCATCCAAAGCCAGATCTTCCGTTCCCGTATAAGGAGTGTGCAGGTTAATGGAGATTGAGCGGATATGCGGATTATTTCTCGCAAATTCTATGGTCTCTCCCACTGACAGGTAATTCAGGGCATTAACGACCATATTGACACTCAGGTGCGGATGACCGGAAGTTTCTATATTCCTGACCAAACGTTCAAACGTACCTTCCCCCCGGATCATATCATGGTATTTTCCTAATCCGTCAAGGCTGACCCAGATGGAATCGGCCTCGCTTCCCGGAAATGGCATCACAGCATTCGTAGTAATGGTAGCGGAAAAAAAACCGATCTTTTTAGCTAACCGGATCAGACTGTTCAGGTTATAATTCTCATCTTTCCAAAGAGTAGGTTCTCCTCCTTCGAAATCAACAAAACGTGATCCTAACCCGTAACAATATTCCAGTTCTTCTCTGATCTGTTCGTATGATTTCCTGATCACTGTTTTTTGCGCATATACACAGCAATGTTTACATTTCAGGTTACATTGGTCGGATATAAAAATCACCGACTGTAAAGGTTGCTTTTTCCCTAAGAAACGTGCCTTAAAAAACCAATATGGAAGGTAAAAAAAAGATTTCATAACGAATAATCAACTATTTATACGACTAAGCACAATATGATGATGGCCAGACAAAAAAAGGACAGTAAATTACGGGCAGACAACCACCGGATCATGAACCATCCGATGCCTGCCTGCTGTATCCTTTTCCATCCGTTCATAGGACCCATCCAAAAACGTGGGTCAAACTGCCTTTCCGGATTTCTCACATATTCAAGCATCAGGTAAAACAAGGATACTGCCATAGGTAAAGTCAGGAATATCCACCAGTAGGTACAAGATAAATGACCGGATAATATGCCGTATGCAATGATACCAAACGGAAGAAAAAGAATCAAGAACAACACAACCAGCATACCGGTAGTATTGTTCAATAGTACGGCCAGTGTTTTTTTCCCGATTTTCTTATCGGGAATAAAATCCAGAATGGAATGTACATATACAATGTTCATGACTAATAATCCAACAGGAATAGAGATGAGAATGATGCCTTGATTGATCTCACCACAGGCGGCATAATAAGTCCCTAACATATTCATAGGCCCGAATATCAGCCCGATCAGCAATTCTCCCAATCCGTGATAACTCAACCTAAACGGAGGTGCAGAATAGGAAATCCCCAGAAATGCTGTTATCAGCGCTATATAGAGAATCATCATTCCCCTGAAATAGAGAATTATTCCACCAAAAACGATACCGGTTACCAAAAAAACAAAGCAGGCTTTCAATAATTGCTGCAGCGTAGCTTCCCCGGAAGTAAGATAAGTACATTTCCCTATCCTTGCCCGGAATCCTTCGTGCACCAGATCATCCCGGTAATCCGACTTCTTTTTCCTGTAATCGAAATAATCATCAAAAAGGTTGAGGGATAAATGAGCTGCCACAACACCCAATACAGCCAGTACAGCCAACCACCATGAAAACCCAGATGCGGATGTTGCCAGACACACGGCTAGGAGTGAAGGCAATAAACTTTGTGGAAGCGCCGTAGGGCGGGAGTTTCTGAACCAGAATCTAAAGATATGCACGTTGATGGTTTCTAAAATGAAGCGGCAAAATTAATAAAATAAACCGGGTTGACCCCTTTTAGCTTTCCCGAAAAGAACAGACACATTATATAATTGAAAATTGATAATCGATAATCGAATATTTTAAGCCGCTCCTATGGTGAACTAAGCGTAAGCCCTCTTGAGCGTCAGTGAGTAATTAACTAAATGAAATACTTGTAAATATTTACTGGAATTCATATAAGAAGAGATCAATAATCAATAATCAATAATCAATAATCAATAATCAATAATCAATAATCAATAATCAATAATCAATAATCAATAATCAATAATCAATAATCAATAATCAATAA
>JAISOY010000056.1 GCA_031275285.1 Bacteroidales bacterium
AATAAAAACCATTCATCATGAAACGAGTTATCGCAATTATAATCTTTTTAGTGATTTTTTCGAAAGCGCTTTACCCGCAGTCTGATCTTTCATGGATAATCGACGCCGGGACCAAAAGCGACGCTTTCAGTTACAGCGATACACAAAAGCTGGCAGACTGTATGCCGCAATCAGTATCTGCAGGTTCAGGCCTGACTAAGTTTATGCTTTATCCTTACCAGTTTACGCTAACCAAAAGAATGGATATCACTATTGACAACTGCGGCTCAAGTACGAATATTCCCAGTACAGAGATAAGGTTAGTATCCGCTTCGGCAGGCAAAGTCGAATTTGACAATATTTACATACCTCCCTGTCCATCAACCAATGGAGGTATTGCCAACAAGAAAGTAAGCGGCTTGCCTCCGGGAACCTATTACATGATCGTGTATGCTCATTCCCAGAATGTGAAATTGGACAGCACGGTAACAACTACCATTCAGGGAGTTCCGGCGAAAACAGAATATAATCTTGGCGAGAAAACAACTTCATTTACTTATAGCCATACCCAGAATACGGAAGAATGTTTTAACATGTACACGATGCATTCAACCTGCGCCAATGACGTTTTTTACAAGTTTACGCTGACAAAACCCATGGAGGTTATCATTTCCCACTGCGGTTCGCAGGTGTCGGATACTTATCTGCACCTGCTGGATGCTTCCGGCAACAGAATAGTCTATAACGATAACTACATGGGAATTGGACGTTGTGTACCGGTTACCCATGCGTATTTGGAACTCAATCTGGAAGCGGGAACTTATTATGCGGTTTCGGAAGGATACGGGAACGGGAATATCACGACTACCATAACGGGAACCAAAGTGGGTAGCGACGACCAAAATTACGTGCATACCCGAACAATGACTAATGAAAACGGAACAGCCTATCTGGACGAAATCCGCTATTTCGACGGATTGGGACGTCCGGTTGAAACCGTACAGAAAGGAATCACACCCACCAAAGCCGATCTGGTCACTTACCTGGAGTACGACGCCTTCGGGCGGGAGAGCAAGTCGTGGCTGCCTGTCAGGGTGGAAAACAACAGGGGAGCCTTTGTCAGTTTCGCGGATTTTCAAACCGGCGCTTCAAATACCTACAATAATACGACTTATAATTCCGCTTCAGATGCCGAGCCTTATTCCTACCCGGTATACGAACCTTCTCCCCTGAACCGGATTGTACAACAGTTTGGGGCGGGAAAGAACTGGCACATAAACAATAAACCGGTCAATACATCCTACCTGACCAACAGCGCCAATTTTTGTCCGCGCTATACGGTCAGCGACAACAAGACGAGCGCCGGCATTACCCGTTCGGGCTATTATGCAGCCAATGAACTGTATGTGACGAAAATAAACGATGAGGAAGGAAATACTTCCTACGAGGCTAAAGACAAACTGGGACAGGTCGTCTATACCCGACAGGTTAACGGTTCTGAAATCCTGCACACTTGCTATGTTTATGACAGTTTCGGTAATCTCCGGGCGGTACTGCCCCCCCTGGCTGTGGATAAGTTTACTTCCGGTTCCTGGACGGAAAGTACGCAACTGTTTAAGGATTATGCTTATGCTTACAAGTACGACGGACGCAACCGCTGCATCGCCAAAAAGATTCCGGGCGCTGAGTGGGTGTATTATGTGTATGACAGGGCTGACCGGCTAATCTTTACCCAGAACGGGGAACAGCGCAAAACGGGAGAATGGTCGTTTTCTATTCCGGACATCTTTGGACGGGTTGTGTTGACCGGCATCTGTAAAAATACACTGTCCTACACGGGAAATCCTTTGGATGGAGTTGCGGTCAAGGCTGAACGTAACAATACGAGCAACACTTATAAAGGCTACACTTTAAGCGGGGTAACGTTAGATTCGTTCACCGTGTTGACCGTCAATTACTACGACGATTACAAGTTTATGGGTTACAACGGTATTCCGATAAAAACGGACAGCGATTTCGGGTACGAAGCGGTTTCCGGCTATGGGCAGCAGTATGCAGGTACAGGCGGCTACGAACACAAAGGTTTATTGACCGGAACCCAGGTAGCCTACAATAGAGAGCTGTACGCGGTGGCGGTTCCCGGTTCGGCGATACTTGCCGGGGACGTAGCCCCGTTTGCCGCCAATTTCGAAACGCAGGTTGCATCAACCCTGCCCAAGACCAAATACTACGAAGAGGCCGTACCGCAAAAAGCGATGGCTACGGCCACCCCGTCAATTCCATCCGGTGAGTCGTCGTTATATAAAATTGATCCGAATTGGGCTTATTTGGCTACGGTGATGTATTACGACTACAAAGGGCAAGTGATTCAATCGAAATCCCACAATCACCTGGGAGGCGTGGAAAAGGAATACGTCGCCTACAACTTCACCGGGCAACCGACCCAAAGGAAGCAGGTACATTCGGCTAAGGATAAAGCCACTCAAACCGAAGCCCGTACTTATGCATACGACCATGCCGGGCGACTGACCCAAACAAAATATACCTTGAACAACGGTGTCCGGATAGTACCGGTAAACAATACCTACGACGAACTGGGACGGTTGAAAACAACCAAACCCTATAGCCAGGGCAAACTCCTAAGCACCTACAGCTATAATATCCGCTCGTGGCAGACGAGAATGGATAACAATCAGTTTGGCGAATCGTTAAGCTATTCCTACAACGGAAACATAAGCGATATGAGTTGGTTTCAGGACGGTTACCGTCAGAGTTATCATTTTAGTTACGACAATCTCTCCCGTCTCTGTACGGCGGCTTTTACTGGTTTCAACGGAGAAAAATATGGTACGGGCTACAGTTACGACAAGCATGGAAATACAACTTCTTTATATCGTTACGGGTCGGTTATTCCTGCGCTTGGCGCTTATGCGTATATCGATCGTCTGACAATGAACTACGGGAACAGCAATCAATTGCGCAATATCAACGATTCTGGGGAAAACGTTTTCACCAATCCTTCGGATTTCAAGGACTATAAGAAAGGCAGTGGCGTGGAATATGCCTATAATGCTAACGGCGCCATGACGCAGGATATGAACAAAGGCATTTCCGAAATTCAATACAACCGCCTGAATTTGCCGCAACGGATTGATATAAAAAGTCCGGTAGCCGAAGCACGAAATGAATATACCTATACGGCTGCGGGAACAAAACTGAAAGTGGTTCACCGGTGGAATCCGGCTTATTCTAACAGTCCGGTTGTCGGTTCCGCTGTCGATGCTGGTTCGCTGACGGAAGTGAAAACGGTTGATTACGTTGGCAATAAAATCTACACGAACGGCGTACTTGAAAAGATACTGATAGAAAACGGTTATTACGAAAACGGAAAGTATTACTTCTACATCCGCGACCATTTGGGCAACAACCGCATCGTGGCGGACCAGTCGGGCAACAACGTGATACAAAGCACACAATACTACCCGTTCGGGATGGTTATGGTGGAAACGAACCGGGAGAAACAGGCATTCAAGTTCGGGGGCAAGGAACTGGATATGATGAACGGACTGAATTTGTATGATTTCGTGGCACGAGGGTATGATCCGGTAACGGGACGGTTCCTGACTCCCGATCCGTTATGTGAAAAGTATTACAGTATCAGTTCGTATGCGTATTGCTTGAATAACCCTGTGAAATTTATTGATCCGGATGGCAAGTCAACATACACACGAATGAATGATGATGGCACCTATACTGTTGTCGGAGGCAAGATAGATGGCGATAAAAGTATTTATGTTTTATTCGGGGTAAACAAGCCAATGGGATTTCTGGGAGAATCGTTGACAGAATATTCATTTTTTGATGATCATGGAAATCCTGTAATTGGAGCAGTAATAGATCCGGAAGATCACACTGGAGAGATTTTCTTAAATAGAGAAATTATAAATACCCCGTTAGGATTGTTTCAATATATGTGGAATGCAACAGGAGAAAAATATTATGATTTTAAACATAGAGGAATTAATGAACGATCGGAAAAAATGAGCGAAAATCAATATAGATATAGAGGAATGCCTCTAAATGGCGTAACCAGTGTTGTTGGAAATAGAGGAGAGGGCATCAAAATTTATGCTTCGGCAAGAGATGTTGGCAATGTTGCCGCCGGTTATATGGCAGGAAGAAATGGATTGTTGTGGGAGGAAGCAAGAACAGGTTTTGATTTATTAGAAACATTACAGCATTATTTATGGCCAACTAAAGAAGGTCAACCCACTCAACAGGCAGAGAAAATCGGCTATGACAATGGCTATCCAGCATATTGGCATAAATAAGTCATAGCTACATAAAATGAAAAAGGATATGTAAAATAAAAAAGATGAAAAAACGGTGGATTATACTGATAAGTATTTTTATATTATTCTTCTATATTAATGAGAAAAGAAGTTTTTATTATACAGAAGATGGGAAATGTTTTACGGTATGTAAAAAAATTGGTGGTAACTGTTATGTAGCACCCTATAAATATTATGGATTGTTCAAGCCATCAGATAATTATGTTCAAACGACGAATACGGCATGCATTGATTTCTTTTGGACAGACAGTTTACCTGATAATCTTATAGTTAGGGCAGTAGACTACCGTCGTGGTTTTTATGTGAAGATCGTAAACAAACATCCAGGAAAAGTTATACTTTATAATTACTACGACAATGAGGAAAAATATGAAAAATTGTTTTTTAAATCAAATTCATATAAAAAAGATTATTTAAATGGAATTGATATTGATATTGCTTCCAATAGATTGATTAGAAAATACATATCATTAGACAAACAAAGAAAATTAAACAATAAATCAAAATGAAAAAAATAATTTCAAGCACATTAGTTGCCTTATTGGGCATTATATCCGCGAGTGCACAATATTATATTGGTGGCTCCTTCAGTTTTAACCGTAGCGCTTCACAACCCAAAGAAGGGGATAAGACGACAACATCTTCATTTTCTATTTCTCCGGAAATGGGTTATCGGTTAAGTGATAAAATTGAACTCGGCATGGCTATCTTCACCAATTTCTCCACAGCCTATAATACAATTATATGGATAGATATATATGGAGAATTGAAATTTGAAGACAGAGAAGCAAAAACAAAAGAATTTCAAGTGACCCCCTATCTTCGTTATTCATTTATAAAATTGGGAAAATTGAATATTTCAGGCACAGTAAATTTCCATGCCGGCTATGGAGTTGTAGAACGAATCGGTAATGATAATACGAAATATACGCATTGGGGTACAAGTATTCATCCAACGATCATTTATCATTTATTTGACAACTGGACTGTTTTCTCCCATTTGAAATTTTTCAATCTGGGATTTTTTCAAACTAAAATTAAGGATGAAAAAACCACAACTGAATTTAATTTTGATTTGGACGCATACAATATTTTACCGTCTATCGGTTTGATTTATAAATTTTAATTGATATGAAAACATATAAAAATATACTTGTTTTAATTGTCTTGCTCGGAAATAACTTTGGCTTTGAAACAAAGGGTTTTGGTTATATACAAACAGGCGATTATGCTTACTTTTTTACACCTCAGAATTTAGGTACATCAACCCCTCAGGTTACAGACATGATTAGATATGGAAATATCCAGGTAAATAAATATCATGGATTACTTGATTTTGGTGTTGCAATGGATGGTTATAAAGACCGGGATTTTGATATTCCCCTCTCACTAAAATATATTTCAAGTGGATTTATACCCACGAAACGGCCTTCAATGGTAGGATATAACTGGATTCTTAATTGTGGCGGCGTAATCACACGAACACTTAATGGCAGTCCTGATGATACAAAAGGCCGTTACCGGGATAAAGAAAATAATGATTACTTACTGGATGGTATATTGGTTGCTGTTAAAGAGAATAGATTCAAATCCTATTCAAATGACAAGTTAATAAATTTTATTGTTGATTTTAATGGTAAAGGTCATGG
>JAISOY010000057.1 GCA_031275285.1 Bacteroidales bacterium
TTATCCGTGGATGCTACTGAGACGCGGAATAAACCATTCTCGTTTTCAAGGATCACAGGTAAGAAATCTTCCTTTACCAGGTCGACCCTAAATTTCCGGGCATTCTCGATTACTTTGAAGGAACCGATGACGACATAATACTTATAGACCGTTTCGTCCGGAAGATCTACCGGTTGTACTTTCTCTTCCCTGACGGTAATTTCGGTCAATTCATTTTCCATGATAGGGGGAGCCGGACTTGTTGTCGCTTTTTTTTGTGAACTGCACGCCATCATTAGCGTACATAACGTGACCATAAAAAGTGTTCTGGTATAGATCATAATGATTACATGATTAGAAATTGAAAACTTCCCAAAGATAGAAGATATTTATTTTGATAACGAAAACTATCGGTTAAAGTTGTGCTATTAATAAAAAACTTACTGTAAGGAAGAACAAAGAAAGCACAGGGGATATTATAACAGCATTTGAACCATATTTATCAGTATTTAAACCCTGCATTCTGACGAATAAATTATTTTTGTAAAAATATCATTTTAAAACATTCAAAATATGAAAAAGGTAAGTAGTATGCTGCTTGTATTAATGCTGGTACTGGTGTGTGGAACTGTTTTAGCTTCCGGGCCTTCCGGAAAACCTAAATTTAAAGTGTTGGTATTGGCCGAGCGCGGGGGCGGACATGAAGGATTCAATGCTGCTGCACTCAAATGGCTGAATGATTTTTCGGAAAAACATTATTTCGAATATACGGAAATCACCAATACCAAGAAGATCGACGCCGGTTTTTTGAAAGAGTACAAAGTATTCCTTCAATTGGATTTTCCTCCTTATACATGGAGCGATGAATCAAAAGCTGCCTTTGTTGAATATATTGAAAAAGGAAAAGGCGGATGGGTAGGATTCCATCATGCCAGTTTACTGGGGAATTTTGACGGTTATCCTATGTGGCAATGGTTTTCGGATTTTCTGGGTGGAATCAAGTTCAAAAGTTATATTGCCGAAACGGTTTCCGGAACGGTTCATGTAGAAGACGCCAAACATCCGGTCATGAAAAATGTCAAACCTACTTTTATCTTACATGATGAGGAATGGTATACCTTCGATAAAAATCCGCGTCCGAATGTTCATGTCCTTGCTACCGTTGACGAATCAAGTTATAACCCGTCTTCCGATGTAAAAATGGGTGACCATCCTGTAGTCTGGGTCAATAAAAAAGTAAAGGCACGCAACGTGTATTTCCTGATGGGACATCATGCATCTTTACTGGATTCCGAAGACTTTAAGACAATGTTCGGAAATGCGATCTTGTGGGCTGCCGGAAAATAATTTATACTATTGACGAGCATTTGTTTATCCGGACAAATGCTCGTCAGTAATATAAATTTTGCTTTCATATCTTTCTCCACTATTTTCTACTATATCAATCTTTTTTTCACTATATTTGCATTATCTGCAGGTATCAGGTTTTGTTTTTGTCATCAAAGAATCAATCTTATTGCTGGGAGATTAAATATATACTGCTTTATTATGTAAATCATCATCGGATGAAATTCAAGTATTTCCTATTTAGCCTTTGGGTATTCATTTCCCCTTCCCTAAATGCTGGATCTTTTCTACACCTCAATGTGGAAAACGGTTTGAGTAGTCGCAGGGTTTTCCAGATAGCAAAGGATTCTTCCGGATTTATGTGGTTTTTTACTTATGCTGGAATTGACCGGTATGACGGATCGGAGATAAAGCATTACCGGTTAAGTGGTGAAGTGGATATTGAGGAAAGTTCGTTGTATTCTTCTAAAATGGTATGTGATAAGGACAAAAACATATGGATATCCGTAAGAAACGGGAAGATATTCTCTTATAATAAACTGCTTGATAAGTTTATCTTTCAGGTAGATCTGGCTTCTTTCCTGCCGGGGCAGGAAATTCTTCTGAATTCGATCATGTTCGACCGGGAAAATCGTTTGTGGTTGTGTATGTCTACCGGTTTATATTTATTTGATTTAGCACGCCAGCAACTCATGCTGATCAATGACTTTCAAGGGGAATCAGTAAGTGTTATTGAACAAGGTAAGGGTCACACTTATTATATAGGGACACACCGGCATGTCTACTACATGGAGGAGGGAATGGATGATTCCATGTTCCGTCCATCTTTATTTGATGTGGAGACAAGGGTAGAATCTTTGCATTTTCACCGGGAAAAGCTTTATGTGGGTACATTTTCAGATGGTTTGTATATCATTGATATTGGTGAGAAACAAGCTACGCATATGGATAACATTCCCGGTGTTCCTATCCGTGAGATCAAGTCCACATCAGATGATCATATCCTGGTTGGACTAGATGGCTCCGGGGTATATGTTTTTGATGCTATCAATAGTCAATTGATCCGGAAATATTTACCGGATGAAGATAATAATACCAGTTTACGGGGTAACACTGTTTGTGATATTTTCGTTGATGAATGTAACCGTATCTGGATCGGTACCTCTACCAATGGAATCAGTATACTTGATCCGCTTCTACCGGATGTTACCTATATCCGTCATGAACAAAGGAATGATAATTCTTTGATATCCAGTCATGTTAATGTTGTTTTTGAAGACTCGGACGGCGATATATGGTACGGTACCAATACGGGGGTCAGCATGTTCTCTTCCGGGAAAAAACAATGGAGGCATTTTATCAATGATAAAAACAAGGCCAAAGTAGTATTGGCATTATGTGAAGATGCGGATAAAGGAATATGGGTTGGCGGATTCGGTATCAAGACTCACCGGATCGATAAACAGACCGGGAAAATTCAATCCCTGCCTACCCGGCAAGATTCCGGTCTGTCCGGTATATCCTCCAATTATATTTATTCCATATATGCCGATAACCGTTATGTCTGGCTGGGTGGTATTGAAGGAGATCTAACCCGGTATGACATCCGGACTAAAGAATACCAATATTATGATATTACGTGCATCGGGGATATTAAACCGGTTAATGACAGTATTCTTTCTATAGCTTCCTGTGCAGGATTGGTCCTGTTCAATAAAAAAAATGATAGCTACCAGTTGTTCACAGAATTTGATGGTACGTCTCTGAATTGCCCTATCCGAAGCGTATACCCTGTGTCTATGGAAGAGATATGGATGGCTACAGACGGTAAGGGTTTGATTCGCTTCGATTTTATTTCCGGAAATACATTGTTTTTCTCATTGGAAGATGGTCTTGCATCCAATTCTATCCTTGGTTTATTGCAGGACAATAAAAAACGGATATGGTTCAGTTCCGAGAGTGGATTATATTATATAGATCCCCAATCGGATACGCCAATCAATATTGGCGAATATATAGGGTTGGAAGGCGAAAACTATAATGCCAATGCATGTGTCAGGCGGAAGAATGGAAACCTGATTTTCGGCACAGCCAACGGTGCTATGGAAATAGCCCCGGATTTTAACATCGACAATGATTATCCTACAAAACTGGTATTTACTGATTTCAAACTTTTCTATAAATCATCATCCGTAGATACTCCCGATTCCCCTCTGGAAAAAGCAATCGATGAAACTACCTTTATTTCGTTGAAATATGTACAGAATTCGTTTTCATTCTCATTTTCTTCCATCAATTTTACTCAACCCCATACATTACAGTATCAGTGTAAACTGGATGGCTTCGAAAATGAATGGCACGATGTGGGCAATAAAAATATAGGCTATACCAATATTAATCCCGGTAAGTATGATTTTAAACTAAGGGTGATCAATAAATACACCCAAAAAGTACTTGACGAGAGAAATATCGGGATCGCAGTTCAAAAACCCTGGTGGGCATCCTGGTGGGCGTTAACCATTTATCTGGTAATACTGACCGGTATTGCCTTCTTTGTGTTTCAATACATTAAAAACAGAATGGAAAGGCAAAGTTCCAGGGAGAAAATCAATTTTTTCATTGATGTTGCCCATGATATACGGACTCCTGTAGCGTTGATCAAAGCTCCTTTAAGCGAACTGGAAAATGAAGAATTGTCAGATTCGGTCAGGAAAACACTTTCAATGGCCATCAAAAATGCTGAAAAGTTGTTTTCACTAGTTACGCAACTGTTGGATTTTCAGAAAGTCGACCGGGCAATGGTCAAACTGTCGACTTCCATAAATGAACTTCATGCTTATATGACTGAGAAGATAGCATCTTTTGATAGTTTTGCCCTAAAGAAAAATATCCGCCTTACTATGGACGCAGACTTTGATTATTTGCAGGTCTGTTTTGACCGGAATAATATGAACAAGATCATAGATAATCTCTTATCCAATGCGATCAAATATACGCCAGAAAATGGTGTTGTGGAGGTGATACTCAAGCATACCAATGATCAGTGGTCGGTAGAAGTGAAGGATTCAGGAATAGGTATTCCCCTGCATGAACAGAAAAATCTTTTCCGGCAATTTTACAGGGCTGGGAATGCTGTTAATTCTAAAGAAACCGGGTCCGGGATCGGACTTTTGCTGACGCAAAAACTAGTGAAAATGCATCATGGGGATATTCAATTTACCAGTGTCGAAAACGAGGGCTCTTCTTTTAAAGTGAATTTTCCAATAGGGAATACAACAAATCCGGAGAATGAAAGAATATCTGTTATTGGACAAAATGAAGAAACTTCCGGAAGCATAAAGGTTTCGAAAGAAAAAATACTATTGGTGGAAGACAATGATGATATGCGGGCTTACCTGAAAACAAGCCTGTCACAGGAATACCAGGTGATCGATATGTCGGATGGCAGGCAGGTCCTGGAACAGGTATCCACAATCAATCCGGACATTATTATTTCAGATGTGGTCATGCCCTATCTTAGGGGAGATGAAATGTGCCGTATGCTGAAATCGTCAATGGAAACAAGTCATATTCCAGTTATTCTGCTTACTGCACTTACGGATAAGGAAAATATCATTATGGGATTGGAAAGTGGAGCGGATGACTATGTGACCAAACCTTTCGATTCATCTGTACTCAAAGCACGTATCCGGAATATATTACAAAACAGGGAAAAACTTAGAAAAGCTGTTTCTTCCGGCAATCTGTCAACAGAAGAAATCAATTATCCGAACGAACTGGATAAGGAGTTTATAGATAGGGCTATAGCCCTGATCAATGATGAAATGTCGAATCCTGAATTTTCCATCAATGACTTCTGTCAGTCAATGGCGATGAGCCGTTCTTCTATTTATAATAAGATCAAAACATTAACAGGTCAGGCTCCCAACGATTTTATCCGGATTATCCGGCTCAACAAAGCACAGGAACTATTGAAATCCAGAAAGTACAATATTTCGGAAGTATCTACTATGATAGGATTTTCCGATCCTAAATATTTCAGTACCAGCTTTAAAAAGCAATTCGGCATCAGTCCGAGTAAATATCTGGATAAAATATAGATAAGCACTCAGTGCTATTTATTGTTTTCTTAAGTCGCATTGATCAAATTGATTACGCTTATTAAATATGACAATAATTGTTGGGTATTACTTATTATATAGATTGTAAATATAATTACATAAAATATCACATTTATTTGCTGATGTTTAATACATTGAAAATCTTGAATGTGGAATTTTAAATTCGGAATTATATAACAGATATGATGTCTGTGGCTGTTTCTGATGATTTGCCAGAGACAGGTATTAGATATATCTGTTCGTAAATTCACGAATAAATATATCGATGAGATGAGAGGTAACAAGATCTTTTCAGCATTTGGATATTACCAGAACAGGTGTGTAGAAAAGATTTCCGGATCAGGGTATAAAATGTTCGAATAAAACCTACATTTGCACCCTGAAAATCCAATATATTTCATGAATTATCAAACTAAAAGGAATATCGCGGCAGGAGGGGCTACTTTTACCATTCTTTGGGCGTTGAGTCTTTCACATATGTTCAATGATATGTTGCAGTCCCTGGTATCGGCCATTTATCCGTTGATCAAGGATCCGTTACACCTTAGTTATGCACAGATCGGACTTATTACACTTACTTTTCAGTTTTCTTCATCCGTTTTCCAGCCCGTGGTGGGGTGGATTACCGATAAACGTCCTCAACCCTGGTCATTACCTATTGGTATGAGCATTACCATGACAGGTTTGTTATTATTGTCGCAGGCATCCAGTTTATTGGTCGTATTGATTTCCGTGGCTCTGATCGGATTCGGGTCGGCCATATTTCATCCCGAATCATCCCGTTTGGCCCATATGGCTTCAGGGGGCAGGCATGGAATGGCGCAATCGTTGTTCCAGGTAGGAGGAAACCTGGGTGGTTCGCTTGGTCCTTTGCTGGCAGCTTTGATCGTCGCCCCTTACGGACAACAAAATGTGAAATGGTTTTCACTGGTTGCATTGATGGCTATTGCCGTGATGATCCCTGTCAGTCGTTGGTATAAAAGCAATCTGAAGCGGATGAAACGGAAAAAAAGAATTGTCGTATTACCACCGTCGCCATTGTCCCGTCCGAAAACTATTTTATCCCTGGGCATCCTGTTGGTGCTGATTTTTTCAAAATATGTATATATGGCCAGTATCAACAGTTATTATACTTTCTACCTGATGCATCAGTTTGATGTTACAGTTCGTGAAGCGCAGATCTACCTGTTTGTTTTCCTGTTCTCGGTAGCTGCGGGAACATTGATCGGTGGGCCCGTAGGTGACCGGATCGGGAGGAAATATGTGATATGGGCTTCGATACTGGGAGTGGCACCCTTTACTTTGTTGATGCCTTATGCCAACCTGATGTGGACATGTATCCTGAGTGTTTTTATCGGATTGATCCTCTCATCGGCTTTTTCGGCCATCCTGGTGTATGCACAGGAGCTGATGCCTGGAAAAGTAGGGACGATAGCGGGTCTGTTCTTCGGCTTGGCTTTCGGGATTGCCGGGATTGCTTCCGCAGTCTGGGGAAAAGTAGCCGACCAGCAGGGAATTGAATACGTATACAGGATTTGTTCATATCTCCCTTTACTGGGAATAGTCACCTGGTTCCTACCGGATATCAGGAAAAATAAATTGCATGCCGTTCAGCATTAAAATCTTGCTATCAAAAGCATAAAACCCGGCAAAGTTGCCGGGTTTTATTTTATTTCTTAATCAATTTCCGGGTCATTGTACTTCCCTGCTTTTCTATTTTAAGCAGGTAAATTCCCGGAGGCTGATTACTCAGGTTGATGATTGCTTTGGCAGCCGATTCTTTTTTCGTGAGTAAGGTCTTTCCTGCCATATTGATCACCTTAACAGTATATTCGCCTTCTGGTCCTTCGATATACACCACATCCGTCACCGGATTAGGATAGACCATCCATTGGATATCATCGGGAACTGTTACTGATGATGTTCCATCCTGGGTAATGGTCATGGTTTCGTCATTCACAATAAAATCATTAATGGTATATGTCTGGCCCGATCTGGCATCTATCTCAACGCTGTTTGCGTCAAAGGTATAGCCCGGTATGTCTACCACTACCCGGTATACGCCTTCAGGCAGGTTGGTAAACCTGTAGTTCCCGTTGACATCCGGTCGTACGGTTTTTACCAATACCCAGTCGTCAGCTTTCTGGGCACTCTTGGTGGAACGGTATATACCTACGGTAGAGTTCATCGCTACCCGTGCTTTTAAAGAGCCTCGTTCAATGTCAACAGCATCATAGACAGAGCCTTCGATTGTAATGTCTCCCGATTCGATATCATCCGGGATCTGGCCAAGCTGGATATTGATGGCAAGATTATTTTCCTTCAGGTTGAGCATGGTTGCTTCCTTCCAGCCGGAAACACTTCCTGAGGGATTAAAATATGCCGGGAGATATCCGGTTGCTTCGGCATAGAAATAATATTTTCCGGCAGATATTACTTTTGAGAAGGAGCCGTCCGACATCGTCTCAATATTGATTGGTTCACCTGCAATAATTTTCCCGGAATCATCATTTAACGGATAGACCAGGACAGTTGCTGATGGAACGGTTACGCCGATACTGGTGATTTTTCCGGCAACTGTTACGTCTGCAAACAACAGATCGATTCGTGCTTCATCACCTTTTATTTCCACTTTGCCTGACCGTGTCACGTAACCTGGCCCTTGTGCAGTATACGAATAGCTTCCTTCGGAAAGATAGAAGACTGCTTGTCCGAAATAATCGGTTTCATAACTGGCAACCACATCGGCTCCGCTTTTCAAGGAAATATTGATCAGTGGTAATTTTTTGCCGTTGATATCGTTTGCTGTAAAAATAGCTATTCCCGAACCTACATAGGAGATGTTTACTTCCGTTGGGCCTGATACAGTGACTGTTCCTGTTTTCTTTGCCAGTTTATCCGTAAATACTTCATAAGTATAGGTACCGTTAGGAAGCATCAGGATATTGTTCAGGTATGGTGAGTTTTCGTCTTCTGGATAATCGTGAGAATCACCTTCTATGTAATAATCAAACGATCCTGGGAGAATATTGTACAATTCGTTCTTATTCTCATCAAAGATCCGTCCGCCGATTCCGTTGATTTTTTTGCCGCTGGCATCTTTCACATTAAAGGTAACCGGATAAAGCGGGTTATAAGAAACAGGAACAGTGATGTCGGATCCGGAAACTGAAAATGTTCCGGTTTGTTTCGGCAATTGACTTCCGCTTATATCATAAATGTAGGTGCCATCAGGCAGGTAAACCGTACTTGTCCCGTCACCATTATCGTTATCTTTTAATAATTCATTATTGACACTGTTGAAGATACGGATATTCGGAGAAGATTCCGGCATATCAGAAGTGGACGTGATCTCAAAGGTAACTTTATAATAATCTTCAAATATGATGTTGATTGACTGATCAGCATTTGCAACGGTGAAATCGCTTGTTTTTTTTGCATACTGGCCACCAAACGCTTCATAACGATAGTTGCCGGCAGTCATCATGATTGTATACTTGCTGGAAGTACCCCATCCTTCTATTTCTTTCCCATTCTGATCAAGGATCCTGATTTGGAAGTTATCATCAGATACCACCACTCCGTTGTCCTTTTTCTGCATATTGAAAGTGATTTCATGATAATTATCAAATGAGATTTGTTTGGATTGTGGTGCACCTTCAACAACCAGTGTCCCGGAAGAAGGAACATATCCGGTTAAACCACTATAAATATCGGGACCTCGATATACGTCATATTGGTAATTGCCATCAGGCAAGTACAATGTCGCTTTTCCATCCCCATATGTCTCAGCTTCCATTACTGTGGATTGGCCGTCGGAAATACGGATCGAAAAGCTTTCCACATCTCCCGGATTATTGATGATAAATTCCACTTTATTACAATCATCAAAGTCGATATCTATTTTTTTGGAAACGTCCGATATGGTAAATTCTCCTGTTTTTTCCGGGTAATTTATACCGTCCTGAAAAGAGACCATGTACCTATAATCGCCATTTTTGATATAGTATTCAGATGTGCCGTAAGAATACGGATTAAAATAAACCACATTGTTGTATTGATCAATAATGTTGATTTGTAGACTGTTAATGGGTGTATTTTCTTTGTCGGTAACATTAAAAGTCAATTTGGCTAATGTAATGTTCACCTCCTGGTTATTTGTATTTAAAGCCAATTGATATCCCTTGGCCATACTTATATCGTAGGTGTAAGTGCCTTCTGTTAAGTACAGAACAGCTTCTCCCTGTTCATTTGAGGAAGCCTTGGCAACGAATTTATCCGATTGGTAAATGGCGACTTCCTGGTTGCTGATATTTTCATTTTCTGTATTTTTCAAACGGAAAGTCACTTTTTTACGTGTAGAGAAAGATACCAGTTGTTCCAGATTGGTGGTGCTCACGGTGATGGAACCCTTCTGCGGATCATATCCGTCACTTCTTACCGCATATGTGTAGTTACCCGTTGGTAAATACAGATCAACTTTGCCGTCGAATGCTGTTTCTTTCTGCGCTACCTTTTTATTGTTCTGGTCATAAATCAGGACATCCGACTGAATTCCCTCATCTCCGATTCCTGTTATCCTGAACGGAACCTGATACAGGGTAATATTTATGTTTACATCTGCATTATTTACAGAAAACGGAGCGTTTAAATTCACTTCATCTGTTCCTCCTAAATTCCGGCCGATTTCATACAAATAATCCCCATTGGGCAGGTAAGTGATATATTCGCCGGGATTAGTCGTCTGATATACCGTTTGGATTCTTCTTGGTACCTCATTTAAACTGGTGATGATGGTATTCATGTCATCCTGTCGTGTTCCCCCGGCATTTTCTATAATAAATGTAATTTTATGGTAATCATAGGTGAGGCCTATTGTTTGTGCTCCGGATACTGTTACTGTACCTGTTTTATCCGTATAAAAAGAACCGTTGTCAAGGGGAGCGGTAAGGTATCGGTATGATTTGGCTTCCATATACACTACATGTATTCCGGTCTCATCTATATCTGAAGTATAGACTGAAGAATTTTCTGTATTATATATGGTAAGGTTTAATCTGCTGATTCCTTCGTTGGATTGATTTTTTGCCGAGAAAGTGACCGGATAATAATTGGCGTAATTAACAGAAAGTGTGCTTGGGGCTCCACTTACAGAAAGTTGTCCGGATTTTAATACATAGTTGTTGCGTTCAATATCATAATTATGTGTTCCGTCAGGTAAATAGACCAACATTTTTCCTTCGGAATCTGTAATTTTTCGTACCAACAGATCGCCGGTTGGGGAGAATACACTTATATCAGCGTTAGGAACATTTTCGGAGGTTTCATGGGTTATATTAAAAGTGGTCAATGAATAGTTTTCATAGGAAATCTCAACCGGAAGCGGGGTGTCATTCACGGTGAATGTTCCCCGGAATGCCGGATAATTTCCATTAGCAGTCAGCTCATAGGTATATTGTCCGGCGGAAAGCTGAACGCTAAACGTTGCATCGTTTACCCAGGGGGACATGAGGGGAAAGCGATTTCCTGCACGGTATATACTCATGGAACGGGCATATGTATCAGTTGCCGGTAACGGTTGTCCATCAACACCTTTAACTGAAAAAGATACTTCAATGGAAGACTGTGCCAATATATGGACGATACTTGTAAGACAAAATAAAAAGAGTAAAAGTTTTTTCATACAGCCTAATTTTAAATAAAAAATACACCTCAATCACAAGTTATCAAAGATGGATAACATACACTTAATTTTACAATAGGTACATATCTACAGATTACAGATAATGTATGCAAATATATGATATATACGGGTATATTTTATGTTCTGGAAATCATTTTTTTAAAATTGTTTTTGACTAACTAGAGAAAAGTAGGGATTAACTATCTCTAATTGGAATGACAGTATGCTATTCTATAGAAAAATTATATTTTCCTGATCCGATCCGGATGGCTTTATGACCTTTTGTATCTTTAATGATACGCGAACGGAAAGCTTGTCCGTTTTCTTTCAGTCGCTTTATATTTCCCAGCGGAAAATGTACCAAAGCCGAAGTGTTGGCCGGTATTTCGACATCCAGATAGAATTTTCCGTTTTCTTTTTTCCATTCGGAGGCGATCTTTCCATAGGGAGACATGAATGTGGCGGATGCAGATGTGAGGTCACCTACCGGTTCAGGCCGGATCACGATCTCTTTAAAGGCTACTGAGTTTTCGCTCTGCCTTATTCCGGCAATGCCGCTGTAAAACCATTCCATCAGATGACCGAGCATACAATGATTATTAGAAACATAACGCAGGGCGGCCCATGATTCGGTAAGCGCTGTCGCTCCCTTGGCCAGTTGGAATCCATAACCAGGCACATCTTCACGATGGTTAATGGTATAAATGGTTTCTGATGCTCCTTCGCTTTCCAATACCCTCAGGAAATAGCGGAATCCGATATCTCCCGGTGTCTGGCTATAATTACGTTCTTTTAGGTCATTCATGATGTTGAGGAAGACATCCTTCCGGTATTGGGGTTCTACCAGGTCCATATAGATGGCCATTGCATTGGCTGTCTGGCTGCCTTGGTCGTATTGTTTTGTTTCCGTATTGAAAAAGCGCTGGTTGAAAGCGGATTTTATTTCTTTCCCCAATTGTGTAAAATGGGCTTCATCTTCCTGATACCCGAGAATCCGGGCTGTTTTCTGCATGATGCAGACATTATAATAATAGATAGCCGTAGCGGTCACACCTTTGGATGTCAGTTGGGATTCTCCCGGGCTTTTCGGGCCGAGATCAAACCAGTCACCCAGGCCATGCGATACAATATGTTGGTCGGCTGTAGAACCCAGATAATTAATATAGCGTTTCATTCCCTCATAGTTTTTCCGCATGGGACGTTGATCCCCATACCACTGGTATAGATACCAAGGAAGGATAACATAAGCACTCCCCCATTCGGGTGAATCACGGAAACCGCCGGCAAAGACCACGATTTCCGGAGCAATATCCGGAACCAACCCATTAGGTAGCTGTGAAGCGCGCATATCATCAATTATTTTATGGTACATGCGGTTGATGTTATAGTTGTACTGGATGGACGATCCCATCAGGTGGGCTACCTCCAGCCATCCGAGCTTTTCCCGGTGCGGACAGTCAGTCAGTACGCTGGCCATATTGCTTCTGACAGACCAGTCGATCAATCGGAAAATACGGTTGAATAAATCGTTGGAACAGGTAAAGGTTCCCGTTTGCGGGGCTGAGTTGCGGGTATGTAGTCCACAGATACCGGTAACCACAGGCAGTTGTCCGGAGTTTTCTGAGCCCTCGGGGACAGCTCCTTCCAGCATCAGATAACGGAATCCGTAATAGGTGAACCGGGGTTGCCATACTTCGGTCCCATTTCCTGCAGTAGTATATCCGAACCAGAACGGACTTCCGGAAGCCCGTTGGGTGACTATACTGTCATCATCCAGTAGTTCACCCGGCCATATTTTTATCTGTTTCCCTTCTTTCCCTTTGATACTTAGCCGGATGATGCCGGATGCATTCTGCCCCAGATCATATATCCAGTCACCTTTTTTCGACCGGAAAACTCTGACGGGAGCAATGGTATCCATCACTTTTAAAGGCGTGGCTGTCTGGGGTTGCAGAGGAGGTCCTTCTACAATAAGCGCTTGTTGCCATTTGCAGGCATCATATCCGGGCATATCCCATCCTTTTCTCTCGAGACGGGCATCATAATCTTCACCTCCGTAAATGCTTGAAAATGTAATAGGGGAGGAGGTTGCTTTCCATGATGCATCGGTGATTACTTCTGAGCTTGTTCCATCGGTATATTCCATTAGCAAGCGGCAGATCGCTTTGGGATAGCCGTGCGAAACCACACATTTGAGATAACGCTCACGTGGAGTATGGTAAAAGCCGTTACCCAGCATAATGCCACATACGTTTTCGCCTTGCTGCAGGTAAGAGGTGATGTCGAAAGTAACATAAAGGGCATATTGTTCGTAACTGGTCCATCCCGGATCCAGAAAATGATCCCCTACCTTTTTTCCGTTCAGGTTCATCTCGAAATGACCCAATCCTGAAATGAAAGCAGTAGCCTTACGAAGTGTTTTTTCTACTTTGAAGTCTTTCCGGAACAATGGTAGCAGATCTTCCATATTCCCTAATGCATTGCTGCCACGACCATGTATTCCCGGAACTACTTTTTTCTCTTTGGGTAATTCCTGTAAGGCGATCCATTGCGCCCCCTTCCATCCGGCTGCATCTGTAAGGCCCATTTGCCAGGTAGAGATATCACTCCAGGGAGACTCGTTCCCGTTTTTGTCCCAGACTTTAGCCTTCCAATAATAGGTACCTGCCGGTTGTAGTTTACGACCGGCATAGAACACCTGTAATGAATTATCTGAGTATTGTGTTCCGGAATCCCAATAATTTCCGTTGTCCCTTTTTAATGTATCCGGATGGTCCGACACCAATATTCTATAGGCTTTTTGCCGGATCTCTCTGCCTTCTGATGTTATCTGCCATCCAAGAGATGGCGATGGCGTTTCTATACCAAGGGGATTGATCGCCTGCTCACAGGTGAGGTGGGAGAGGAAAATTTCAGTCTCCTGATTGGCTGTACAAGCAGTAAAGAAGACCAAAACAGATAGAAGAAGATCAAATGAGAAGGTTTTCATGTGAATAAAATTTATTACGCTGCCGCTCCATGAGAACGCTAGCGCTAAGTTGATTTTCAATGGTCACATGGAACCTTTAGCTCATCGATTCCATATGAATAATTTAATTTATCGATAATATCCATATTTTATTGACTTCGT
>JAISOY010000058.1 GCA_031275285.1 Bacteroidales bacterium
ATTTCCTTTGCCAGCTCGGGAATAGCGATGGTTTTTTCGGACATAATGGAGATCAGCGCATCCTGTACTTCGGATGCACAACGGGAAATTTCCTCGAAACGTGCCACCGAACCAGTTTCCATTGCCCTGTAGATGGGGCTTTTAATCAACGCCTCGTTGGATGGACCGTTGGCCAGCAACATGGCATAATTCCACGAATAGCGGATATGCTCCTCGCTGGTCCCTGCCGTGCCTTGTATTACTTTGGCCGAATCGCCGCAAATGGCTGCGGTAAGGTTTTCAGACAACCACGATTTGGCGGTTCCCGGTTCCCCGATGAGCAGCAATGAACGGTCGGTGAGCAACGTAGCTATGGCAATTTCCACCAAACGGTTATGTCCGATATACTTGGGAGTAATATCGACGCCTGAGGCTTTGCCACCGGTAACAAATTTTAACACGGCTTTGGGCGACAACTGCCAGCCTGCGGGTTTTTCTTCCTTTTTATCTTCATCCTTAAGCGCTCCAAGCTCATTTGCATAAAGCAATTCGGCGGGCAGCCTCAAAACATCTTCTTTCTTTTCTGACATGTGTATGAATTGAATGTTGATTATCAAATATTGGAGAATGGTTCTTATTTCAGGCTTCCGAACTCTATTTCATCGGCGATACTCTCAAAAAGATCTATTTTTGTTTTCAGGAACAGGTCGCGGAATTTTGGTGCATATTCTTTCGGGAATCGCGTCCATAAACCTGTATTTTTCAAACGATTTAAAGCGTAATAATAGGTGTTTTTCGGATATTTCTCCATGACAGAATAAATAATACTGAACCGGTCGGCAATTTCCCGTTCCATGATGAGCTTAAAAATGGTAACTTCTTCGGCAGGTGCAACTTTTGCAGCCAGATGAATCAACAATTTATCGAACTTTTTGCTTTTCGGTTCAATGGCATTGATGAGTTGAAGCGCCTGATCGTATGCGTAATCCCATTTCATTTTGCCCGAGAACATATCGTACAGAAAATCCGTCCAGCGTGGATCGATCCTGTCGGTATATATTTCCACATCCTTATCGTTGTAATAATAAAAGTTGCTGCCGTTGCTGTACACGTCATACAGGTTGCTGACGCCGATCATTCCTTTTTTGAAGACATCGCGGAACGTTTTATACACCTTGTCCTTAGGATATCCTGATTCGACTGCGGAATAGAAATAATTATTCCACAAAGGCGTTTTCCAGTTCTCGTCGGGAATATCGCCGATGTTCTTTTCATAAAAAGCTACGGCCGTGGCTTTGTTGAATGTATTCAGACTGCCGATGATACTGTGGGCTACCGAGTAAGCATGGTTTTCGAGCAATGCTTTTTTGGCAGCGATCAATTGGCGGTATTTCTTGTTTTTCAACACGTCGGCAAAGAAATTCAGCACATGATCGTTTTCCTTATTCTCAAAGACATCCAACAATGTTTTGAAACGATCCAGCTTTTCCATCAGTATTTTATCATCCGTCGATTTATCCAGCGCAATAAATTCCTCGAAAGCCACCGAAACCATGTCGTATACCTCGCGGAAAAAGAACGGGAGCTTCGACGTAGCTAATGCGGCAATAATAGCGGGCAGATTGGTCTTGTTCTTGTTTTTCAGGTATATTGAAGTCAGTTTTTCAAGGCTTGTTTCGGTATTCAATTTTGCCAAAGCCATGTATGCGGCTTCGCGAACCAACTTATTTTTGTCGTTGGCAAGAGAAATGATGAGTGTTTCATTTTCGGGATTACCACTCAGGATATGAATCACTTCTGCCTGCAACAGGGGCAGCGGTTCGGACAATATTTTTTCCGTCATTGCTTTTATTTCCGTACAACCGAACCTGTTCAGCAACCTCAACCGCCGCACGTTTTCTGCTTTATCTTCATACGTAAAGTTCTGTAAAAGAAAAGGAAGCATCGGCATCCCGACCTTGGGAATAATGGTGTCGGCCACATATTCGCTCAGTTCCGAATATTTATCGGCCAACGCAAAGTCGAGGTACAGAAAGGTACGCGAGTCCTCGAAAATATTCCGTTCCAAAGCATCTTTAAGGATTTCCAACCGCCCCGAACTGGCAGTGGTCAACGCTTCTATCACGGGTTTCAGTTGCAGGTACGAAAATACGGTGTTCACATTTCCGATATCGATACCTGGTACCTGTTCCTTTACTTCCACATCCACCTCCACCGAGTCGCCCTGTGTGTATAGCACGGAATAAAGCAATGTGGCAACGGACATTAATTTTTCCGCCGATTGTCGGCTGTCCGCCTGAATCAGGTCTTCGATGTCGCCCGAGAGTTTCTTGAAAACGGGCGCTTTTTCGCCCAGCTTGGCCAATATCGGGATATGTTTCTGCAAACGGGGATCGCCTTTGGCAAATTTGCTGCCTGCAATGAACAAACGGTTAATATCCTGTTGAAGATCGTATAATGGTTGTAATCTCATTTCAATTGATTATTTTTTATTGATTATTGAATATTGTCACTCAGACTACTGGAAATAATTTTCCATTTTCAACTTTCCTTTTTCCATTAATAAAACAGTCTGATGATTTTTTCCGATGTGATGAGTGACATGGGTTGTGCGGACAACAATCCTGTAGCCACATCGTTGTTGACCATCACCAATAGCGACATGCCTGCTGGATTTGCCGGTAACATGGATTTCAGGTTGTTTTCGGCAGAAATATTCAGACCTGTCATATCAATTAATGTAAGTTTGCTACCTTGCCCGTCTTCCACCACCAGATGTTCGCCGTTGACGTACACTTTGTGTAGGGCGAGCAACACGACAGGATTTTTATCCATCAGCGGATTTTTCATTGTATTTTTCACAGATTTGATGGTTTCGGCATAGTTTACCGATGCAAACGAATGTATGTTGGCCAGGTCGTCAGCATCGACTTTCCGTTCCTTCACCGATTCCTGCTCCCAGCGTATCCGTGGATTCTGGTCGCCCGGATAGATAAACAATTCCTTCAGTTGCAACACATCGAAGGCACTGTTGTCTTCCTTGATATATTTGGCAGCCCTGTATGGACGGTAATTCTTCGTTTTATAAATTTTCCCGTTTTTCAGATTGATCCAGGTGCCTTCGTCCACATATTCCCTGCGGGCGCGATTGTCGCTGCTGTTAAATGATAATTGTACAATTTCCGCGTTTTCCTCATAAAGTCCGTGTTGCATCAGTTCCGTCAGCTTCCACACATACCCGATCTGTTCCTCGATAGCGGAGTCGAGTTCGGGTGGTGCTTCGGGAGTTTCTTTCTTTTGACTGAGATATGCCCTGCCTTTTTTCAGCAAAACCGAGATAAAATTGATCTGGTTGATCACATCGGTGTACTCTTCGCCTGTTACATCGGCAAGTTCCAGCATCAGGTTGTTGAAGGCCGTCTGGACACCGTTGATGTAATAATTACCCAGTTCCTTGATTTGGCTGTTCAATGTCCGCGTTTCTTTGGCATCGACAGACGAAATCCCCGTCTGTACGATATTTGCCAGGATCTTTTCCGCCATGTCGATACCAGAAAGCTGTACATCGATCTTTTTCGCCAAAGCTGCTGTGTTCACTTTCTTCGGCTTCGACGCTTTGGTCTTGATGTCTTCTTTTTCCTGTTCCTTCTTTTCCTGCTTTTTATCGATTTTTTCCCGTTTGGAAACAATATCGGCAGGTATTTCACCGCTTTCCGCGAACGCCAATCCTTTTTCGTAAGCATACATCAGCCCGATAGCATGTTTACATGGAAACTGTCGACTGGGACAATTGCAGCGGAAGACGGGATTATTTTCATCGACATAATCCGCAGAACAGGCGTAGGGATTTTTCCCGCTACCCGCACATTCACCCCAGATGAGTGTCTTGTCCGTCGATATTTTCAGATTGGAGAATTTATTTTTGGTAACCAGGTCGCGGCCGTTTTTGGCTGCACTTGCATTCGGAGCAAGCTCTTCGATTTTCTTTGAAGTGATTTCCATTGGTTGGTTCTTGTTGAGAATAAGGTTCCGTTTTTAGAATGAAACTTCCATTATCGAAACATGAATTTTATACGTTCTTTTTCCCTGACAGGTTACAACAATGTGTAATGGCTATAGCATATTTTGAAAATCACGTATCCCCGATGAGATTCGAACTCACATTCCCCTTGCAGGGCAGTACGGCTCTAAATGCGCTTCCCTACTTACAAATGAATGTTTTCGGTGCTTCTGCAAAATCTACCCATACCAGCGCGCAGCCGATACGGGGATATCCATACACTCTACGGCACGATCAATCTTTTTCCGCAGGCTTTTCCTTTTAAGCTACGGGGATATATTACAAAACAACAAGGTAACAAGCAAAAAGGGCGATATTTACTGAGCTACATCCTTGTAGATGATGAGAATCGAACTCACGCACACCATTCTTTCGAACGGCCGCTCTACCATCGAAGTAACCCTTCTTTACGGCACTCGTTGTATATTGAAAAACAAGGCGACAAGCGAAAAGAGACTATATCCTGCTCTACCGTCTGAGCTACACTTCCGTTATTTTTGCAAAACAGGAAGTGACGGGAATCGAACCCGCGACCCGGGCAGTGGAAGTGCGAAGTAACTCTTATCTACGGCACTTGTTTTATTGATATCTTGTCAATGAACATCTGTATGATGTTGCAAAGTAAAAAGTGCGATGCGCAATATTTTTGCGTAGTTATAAAAAATTACCTTTTTATGATTATTTTTTATTTATCGCTGTAAAATGAAAAAGGCGACCCGCTTTTGAGTCACCTTTACCTGAAAAATCATCCTGCCCCCGCTTCATGAGAACGCTGGTAGTATTTAGTAAATCTTGAAAGGCCAACTACGAAGACAAAAGCCCACCGTAAGTAAATACCCTTTTCTACTGGCTCAACCGATTTACTAAATCCATGAACATACCACTTATACGGCAAATGTTTCGGGTTCGCCGGTAAAAGAACTGATTGTCGCTGTTCCGCTTTCAAAATAGAGCACTTCGAAAATACCGTCATCAGCTTTATATATCGGTAAAGGAACCTGTTTCAGAAATTCCGCCCTTACTTCAGTGCGCGAATCGACTTTTACAATTCCGTTGATACGAAACCATTTATCCTCACCCAACAAGCCACTGATTTCTACTTTCGGATTTGCCTGCATTTGCCTGAATGATGGCTTTTTATTATTTGTACAGATATACAACTTCCCATCAATTTCGGCAACAGCGCCATAAGGACGTACACGAGGCTGATCACCGTCTATCGTGGCGATATAAAAAACTTTACTCTTCTGTAATAATTCTACTGCTTTGTTCATCATATTCAATATTTAATGGGTTTGCTGTAAATCCTGTCTCCAAACAAAAATACATATTTTCTGCCAATATCACGGAATCGTAAATCGAAGGGGAAAAATATCTCTCAAGATTGTGTTGACAATCCCAATTAAAGTTTAAAGTTCAAGATTCAAGATTAAGTGAAACGAAACCCGTTTCGTTTTGATTGTTTGAAAAAAATAGGAGATCGTCCTTGCATGAACAATCTCCTATCCGTTAATAATTTATGTTTTACAATTCCCGGTTAATATTGTCACTGGAATTTACACTATCGTTTTTACCAGACGCCCTTTACTGTTGGTTATGTTCCGGTAAGATCGTACCACTTCAACGGCCCCCGGTATGTTCCCTTCACTTTACCGTCATTTTCGAGCATACAGTCTACCGTGATAGTGTAAACCGCGTCATCGCCCGTTCCCGTAACTGTTACCTTTACCGTCCCGCCGGTCATTTTAAGCTTGTTGCCATCAGCATCCTGTACATAGCTTGTGTAGTCGTTGTCCACGAAAGTGTACGCGACAGCAGAAGTTCCGGCCGTACCGAATGTATATGTCCCTGCAACTAACCTGTTCCTGCCGTCGGGAACCAACATATCGAGCGCGATCCATTCACCGTATATCGTGGTTAAACCTATAAATACATTTTCGGTAGCAGCGTTGAAGAAATGACCCCAGTAATCCATTCCTCCGCGATAGGGATGCAAGGTTTTGCCATTCGCTTCGAACCGGTTGAGTCTGACTCCATCGGCAATCTCAATATTCCTCTCGATATGAATACTGTTTCCAAAACTACCGGTCTGCGTAAAAGTTTCTCCTGTGAAAGTACCGTAGTGATTATCTCCAGCCGGACTATACAAAGCCGCTCCGAAGCTACCCATTGCAGTAACGCCTATAACTACCGAATTGCAGTTATCGCGTATATTCAAATCACCTGAATAGTGTTCCGGCAAATCGATGACGTTTCCGTGTATCCAGTCGTATCCGGTAATTCTGCCGCCGCTCATGTAAAAATCTCCTCCTGAGTTATATACTCCGCCGCCGCGTGCGCCCGAACTCGCCGCCCAGGCTGTATTGCCGAAAATATTACCGCCTTTCATAGTAAAGCGTGCAAAAAGATCCACATATACACCACCACCCTGGCCGTAAACTTTGTTTCCGCTGATATTACCGCTTACCATAATTAATTCACCAAAGTCATCTACCCATATGCCGCCACCATGACCGTTCGTTGCACTGGCAGTTCCGGAAACATTACCAACGATTTCACCGCCATCCAAAATGAGTTTACCACCCACATCCACGCCTCCGCTACCACCGGCGGTGTTGGTATTTCCGGTAATAACGGCTCCGTTCCCAATGACCAGTTCTCCGGTCTTCACACAAAGTACCGCCGCGTTATTGCTGGGATGACCTTTCAGAACAATGTCTTCCAGCACGATTTTTTGTGATACAGATGCAAGATAAATCAGATATCCCCTTTTGTCGGTTGTTACACTTATTTCCGGGGCAGGACTGCCCTGTCCTTTGATGGTTACCGCAATATCGGTCAACTCTTTGGTAAATAACGTAGTAGTACCTACCCCCGGAAGACTGAAACTTTTGGTAACAGTAAAGGTATGTGTTTTATTGTTACCGGCAGTGTTGACAGCATTCACGGCGGCATTCCATTCCGCTGCACTGCTTATGTTGTGGTTGACAGAAGAAGGATCGCCGCCGCTGTTTTTCCACTTAGCGTAAAGGATAAAGTTACCTGTCACGGTGCTTACATCATAAGGGAAAGTGATTCTATTGGTAAAATCCGCTTCCTTGTACCAGCCTTCAAAAGTATCGTCAGATTTGACGGGAACAGCAGGCTCGGCAAGTGTTCCGCCTTTTACCACACGGGACACATGGTTATCTTCCGAAGGCCATTTGCCACCATTCAACTCCCAGCTAACCTGCCAGTATTCGGCAGCTGATTCGTCTTCCCATCGGGCATAAAGTGTAATGTTCCCAATTACAGGTGTCTGGAAATTATAAGCCGTTTTTACACCATCCAGGTACCAGAAAAGAAATACATAACCTGTTTTAACCGGATTTACATTCGGTGCAACAGCCATATCACCGGCTTTCACCTGTTGGACGGAAGGACTGGGGCTGCCGCCATCTGTGTCGAAAGTAACTGTATAAACCGTTTCATCTTCGGAATCGTCCTTCGATGAGCAGGAAACAAACCCTAATAGAATGCTTATTAATATGATGATCCAAATATTCTTCATAAGTAAATGGATAAGATTTACAATTTATTTCAGACAAAAGTATTGATGATAAAAACACCCGTCAATCACCCAAAAGGGTGATTTTTGAGTATGCCCGGAAGGTTCACCCTTTCGGGGATTTAATTGACATTAAAAAGAAGTATATTTCTGAAATTCAATAAAGTAAACAATAGGTCATTTTTTTCATTAAAAAAGTTTTGTGGAGTGACATACGTATAGGGTTTTTAGAGTGACAATCTGAAGTATCCCTTTACTACGACATCCACAAAACTTCTTAAGCTACAATTCTATTTTCCGGATTTCGTCCAGCGCATTACCACCATTATCGATGGCGTCAACGATGTCGAAAATCTTATCCGACCAGCCTGCGATCAGGTACACATCTTCGCGGGTGATATCCAGCGGAGTGGTACCGTAGCCCGAAAGGTCAAACAGGTGCAGTTTACTACCGGGAGAAATTGTTTTATAGGTATTCCACAAGCTGGAAATCTTCTCGTCGTTACGATTGTTCCACAACTGACAATCGGTAAATACCATTACCTTATCCACTGCTTGTTTACACCTGATCAGGTCACTGATCACCAGATAACCGTTGGTGGAATATCCGACTTCACCTTCGCGGCGGTAGAATGCATCTACATTGGCAAGAATACCCCGGGTCGGCACATTGATCACTTTCCAGGTATCACCGAACATACCCGTGATGGCATTTTTGCAACGCGATTTCAAAAGCATGGCCAGCATCAGCCCGATATCATACGACAATATCTTGCTTTTCGGCGATATGGCTTTTTGCATTGAACCCGAAACATCACAGGCGATCAAAACCTTCGTATCATTATCGAACCCTTTGATGTTTCCGGCTGAAATACTGACAGCCTTTTCCAATGCATCCATTACATTGCCGGCATCTCCCGATTTTACTTTCGATATTTCACGGTAAGCCGCAAGGAAGCGGAATGGCAACTGTTTCGAACGGCGAACGGCTTCGGCATCCGACAGGATTCCACATACTTTCGTAATGTGCTGCTGCGATACTTCCGTTTCCAGGATATTACGCAGGTTTCGCATCAAGGCCATATAGCCGATTTTCCCGCTGTCGATCAACTCTTCCCACTTCATGCGGAAAGCGACATTCTTTTCTTTATCACTCGCATATTTAGTCTGTCCGAGCATCGACAACTCCGTTTCCCAGGTATACGGTGTTTCGAGCATATCATTGATGATTTTGTCGAACAACATTTGTTGCGCATCATCCTTCGATTTCGGATGGACCAGAAACAAGGCATCACGCAGCTTGATCTCCGCATCGCGGTTATATTTGGCAAACTGGTATTCGTCGAAACGGTTGAACGCTGCCTGCAAACCTGCCTGCAGCTGTTTCGACAGATGGTTCAGTTTTTTCGTACCCTTCCGCTCGTTGGCAAACTGATAATAAGCCAGCAATTCGGTGATTTCATCGGCACGTTGTATGATCCGTGCTACCATCTTTTTCACGGTCGAATCGCCCTGATGTACCTTTGCCAATTCTACGGCCAGCACCAGGGGTATGGAACGCAGGTTCATCTGCTGGCGGGTGTACACCGCAAGCTTTGCCACAAACACGGGATCGCATTGTACAATCAGCCGGCGCAATGTTTCGATGCGTGTCTGCGCACCTTCATAAAACTTGTCACCCAGCGAAGAGGTTACAGCTGCAACATATAATTGCCATTCAGGCGACAAGCGGTATGCTTCCGCTCCTTCGTAATTTGTCACCTTACTTTTTCCTTTGGTTACATAATTAAACTTCATCTTATTCATTTTAATGGTTAAAAGCCTCTTACGACACTCTTTTTCCTGTTTGACTTTACAAAGATTTCAATGCAGGTACGCAACGTTTTTGCGTAATAAAAAATATTTTCATTATTTTTGTAGAAAAAGTAAAAATGGAAGATAAAATTGTCATTCCTGTCAGCAAAGCAAAGATCATTCAGTTGTTTGCAGGTGCCGCTTTATTTGTACTTGCAGGGATTTGGATACTTCTGGATCCGCAATTCGGAATATTTCAGAAAATAATTGCATCCGCCTGTATTTTGTTTTTCGGAATTGCCATGATCATATTTCCCCGAAAATTATTCGATAACACACAAAATCTGGTTATCGACAGGTACGGTATTACCGACAATATTACCCGACCCAGAGCGGGTACCATTGAATGGAATGACATCACACATGTGGAAATTACCAAAATTTCAGGTAATAAAATGCTGTTGATATTTGTTATAGATCCCGAAAAATACCTGAGTCGTGTTAAGGCAAAGGGACTGAGAAATAATTACTATATGGCAGGTACTCCCTTTGTTATTCCCTCCTCGATGCTGAAAATAAAACTGAACGATTTGGAATCACTGATCAATACAGGAATAAAAGAATACCATCATGCCTGTAAACCGTAATGCATTAATCCGTTATAAAACCATCGATACCTGTTTACGCAACAGGTTCCGTCAATGGACGCTCGAAGACCTGATCGATGCATGTTCCGATGCATTGTATGAATACGAAGGAATCGACAAAGGCATCAGCAAACGTACCATCCAGATGGATATCCAGATGATGCGCAGTGAAAAACTGGGATACAATGCGCCCATCGTGGTTTACGACAACAAGTTTTATAAATATGACGATCCTGATTACAGCATTACCAATACGCCATTGTCCGAAAAGGATCTGAAAGTGATGTCGGAAGCCGTTGAAGTTTTGCGGCAGTTCAAAGGATTCTCGTATTTTTCGGATATGGGAGATATTGTAAGCCGGCTGGAAGACCATGTTACTTCGGCACGAAAGAAAACAGTCCCTGTGATTGATTTTGAAAAGAACGAAAGCCTGAAGGGGTTGAACTATCTGGATACGGTTTATCACGCTATTGTCAACAAACAAGCGCTACACATCAAATACAGGTCGTTCAAAGCCCGTTCCGCAAGCAATTTTGTTTTCTATCCGTACCTTCTGAAAGAATACCGTAACCGCTGGTTTGTTTTCGGGACAAAGAAGAAACACGAAACCCTGATCAACCTGGCACTTGATAGGATACATCACATAGAGATCGCAGAGGGGGAATATTACGGGGAAAATAAGCTCTTTGATCCTGTCACCTTCTTCGATGACCTTGTCGGTGTGACTAAAAATACCGGTATGAAAGCCGAAAAAATTCGTTTTTGGGTAGACAGGCAGAATGCTCCCTATGTGCAAACCAAACCTTTCCATAAAAGCCAAAGACTGATAGAAACACAAGAAGACGGCGCCATGGTTTTTGAACTGGAAGTAATCATCAATCAGGAACTGCAACGGGAGTTTTTTGGTTTTGCCGATACCATCAGAATATTATCACCACCATCACTGGCAGATTTTATGGCATGGAAATATAAAGCGGCAAAGGAAAGGTATGAAATCCGTTCTTAATTTCTTTTGTCTTCATCTTGAAACATCAGAGACACAATCATCAACCATATCTGTAAATAATTATTTATGACTATCTTTGCATCATGATTCACCATAAAATAACGCCTGAGGAACTGTGGGCAAAACAGCAGATAAGCAGTCTTGATGTGGATTATGATTGCTGGAGTAAAAAAAGAGAATCCGTCCGGAAATTTTCCCAAATAAGTCAAAGTTGTATTTTTACTGTCGATGTATTCAAAAAAAGGTATGATTTCGCTTCTGATAATTTTTCCTGCATTTTCGGATATCATCCTGTCCGGATACAAACAATAAGAAAACAGGGTGACTTATTGGAAGAAAGAATCCATCCTGATGACAGGGCTCAGCTGATAGAATACCAGATCGATCACGGGCAGTTTATCTATTCGCTTCCTGTGGAAAACAGAAATGATTACCAGCAGATATTTCAGTTCCGCATGTTGAATGCAAAACAGCAGTATGTAAATGTGATCAGCCGCCAACAGGTAACCCAGAAGGATAAAACCGGTAAGGCATGGATGATCATGGGGGTAATGGACATATCACCGGACAGGACTCTTTCCGAAAAGGTCAGACGCACTGTGGTAAACAGGCAAACAGGTGAGGTATTAACCTCAGCAGATATTCCTGCAGAGAAGCAATTAACCAATCGGGAAAAAGAAATACTGTTATTTATTCGTCAGGGTCTCCTGAGTAAAGAAATTGCATCCAGGCTGAATTTAAGTATTTTTACGGTTAATAACCACCGGAAAAACATACTGGCAAAATTGCAGGTCGATAATATCATCGAAGCAATCAATACGGCAAGGGATTATGGCATCATCCTTTGATTTTCGGCCATCAATTTAAACTGTTTTTCAGTAATTTACCTTCACCATTTCTACCATCGGGAGATCAGACTGTGTTTCATCCTGATATTGCCGGCAGACCTGATAACCGACAGATTCATACAAGCGTATATTATGTATACTTGATGCGGCTGTAAATAACTGAAATTTTTTAGCTTCGGGATTGACATTCTCTACTTCCGTAAGTAATTTTCTGCCTAATCCCTGCCTTCTATAGTCCGTATCCACAATAAGTTTTCCAATCCATACCCGGTCATCCAACATCCTGTACTTTACAGAACCTATGATCTTCCCATCATACATTGCCTTAAGAAATGTATAATTAGTAAAGTCAGACAAAATAGATTCATAAGTTTGCTTTAAGGGTTCAATATCATAATTCCCATGCGATTCCGCTTCTGTCCTGAATGCCCGTTTCTGGAGATGAAGTATTTCGCTCAAATCCTCCAGGCTGGCTATACTAATATGGATATGTTCATTTTTCATTTACTCTGGCAAAGCTACATAATTACTAGCTATAAATAGCCATTTCCGAAAAGGAAATGATGTCCTATTTTTACTATTTTTTTGAAAGAGCAAAGTTTACTTTCACCATTTTTTTAATTGATAAGGTAAAGAACATGATCATCAACAAGAGCGAAGAACAGGAAAAGAAATATTTGAAGTATGTCATAAATACCATAAAGGAAACAATCGACCACGCCAATGTTTCCGTAAAAGACCATGTTGATACCCTGCAGGAATACAAGAGTTATTTATGGACGAACAAAGATATTGATCCGCACGAAATCCGGTCAATGCGCGAAAGTATCCTGAATCATTTTGCATTGGGTGAAAAAGTAATTGATAAACGTAACCGATTGGGCAGCATATTGGACATTCCTTTTTTCGGACGGATAGATTTTAAAGAAAAGGATAAGAATGCTGAAACACTGCCCGTATATATCGGAATCCATACATTTTACGATCCAAATAGCAAAACCAATCTGATTTACGACTGGCGGGCGCCCATATCAGCCATGTTCTATGATTACGAACTGGGAAATGCTTCTTATAGCTCTCCTGCAGGAAAGATAGATGGGAATATTTCGCTTAAACGTCAGTACAGGATCCGTAAGGGCAAAATGGAATTCATGATCGAAAGTTCCCTGACTATTCATGATGATATTCTGCAGAAAGAGCTGAGTGCAAATGCCGACGATAAAATGAAGAATATAGTGGCCACTATCCAACGGGAACAAAACCAGATCATCCGTAATGAAGATGCCCAACATCTGATTATCCAGGGAGTAGCAGGATCGGGAAAGACATCTATTGCCTTGCATCGTATTGCCTATCTGCTATATGCGATGAAAGATACGCTTTCATCAAAAGACATACTGATCATTTCACCCAACAAGGTCTTTGCCGACTACATTTCAAATGTATTGCCGGAGCTGGGAGAAGAAAGTGTTCCTGAAACCGGCATGGAACAGATACTCTCAGGTATATTGAACCACAAATATAAATACCAGACTTTTTTCGAACAGGTAAATGAATTGCTTGGAAAGCCTTCGATGGATTTCATCGGACGGATTCAATTCAAAGCTACCTTTGATTTCATAGTACAACTCGACCGTTTTATCCTGTACATCGAAAACAACTATTTTAAGGCCAATGATGTACAACTGACCAGATATATTACCATTCCATCCGAATTTATCGAAGAACAATTCAAACGTTTCAGCCGTTACCCGATGCGCCGGCGTTTTGATGCCATGACCAGATATATCCTGGAGATGGCACATAATCAATACCATATTAATGTTACCACCGCCGAACACAATTTGCTCAAAAAAGAAATAAAGAAAATGTTCGCCGGTAATAACGATCTCCAGGTATATAAAGCCTATTTTGAATGGATCGGAAAACCTGAAATGTTCAAAATGCGGAAGAACAGGACACTCGAATATTCCGATTTAGCTCCTTTAGCATACATTCACATGGTTCTGGAAGGTAATTATGTGCAATCCCAGGTGAAACACCTCCTGATCGATGAAATGCAGGATTATTCTCCCATTCAATATAAAGTTTTACAAAAGCTCTATCCTTGCAGGAAAACTGTTCTTGGAGATGCAGGACAGTCGGTGAATCCGTATGGTTCATCTACAGCCGGCATGATACAAAAATCGCTCATAAACGGAAAGGTCATGAAATTATGTAAAAGCTACCGCTCCACTTATGAGATTACCGATTTTGCACAGAAAATCCGGACAAACGATGACTTAGAACCAGTGGCACGACATGGCGAACACCCGAGAGTCATACAACTTAAGAATAACGAAGAGGAGATCTCTACTATTATCCACCTGATCAAATCATTCAAAGCATCCGGGCATAAATCACTTGGAATAATTTGTAAAACTGAATCCCAGGCAAAAGAAATGGCAGAACAACTAAATGTATACACTGATGATGTTTATTTCTTATCGAACCAGAGTTCGGCTTTTGTAAAAGGCATCATTATTACTTCGGCTCACATGGCCAAAGGTCTGGAGTTCGACGAAGTAATCATACCACAGGTCAACGACAGAAATTATCATACGGAGATTGACAGAAGTATGCTCTATGTTGCTGTAACAAGAGCAATGCACAGATTGACATTGACTTATTGCGGAACCAAAAACAAATACATTTAAACTAGTCAATAAGATGAATAATTAAAATTTCACCGGAATATCCGGTGAACACAGAATGAACTTTAGAGCAAAATTATTTGAGCCTGAGAGGAAAGTAGAAAATATTGTCATCTATTACATTTGCACTTGACATTAAAGAAATATGATCAATACATCAGAAAACATCAAAGGAAATGCAATAGAAGTTATTGAATACCGATCAAGTATTGTAAACACATATATTTTTGTTATGTTTGATTTGAATAAGTGATGGTTTGAACTGCACTAAGCACTCAGTGCTATTTATTATTTACTTAAGTCACATTGATCAAATAGATTACGTTCAACAAATATAACATTAATTGTTTTATATTACTTAATTCGGTTCTCAGAATCAAAATACTTTTGTATATGGAAAATAATCATTCAATCAATATGAAAACAGTAAAATTAAACAACGGAGTAGAAATGCCTATCCTGGGATTTGGCGTATATCAGGTACCACCTGCAGAAACTGAAAATGTTGTATTCGATGCCTTACAAACCGGATATCGTTCCATAGATACGGCAGCAGCCTATATGAACGAGGAAGCCGTAGGAAAAGCCATTAAGCGTAGTGGTATTCCGCGTGAAGACTTGTTTATCACCACTAAACTCTGGGTACAGGATGCCGGATATGAAAATGCAAAAAGAGCGTTTGAAAAGTCTTTAAAAAAATTACAAATGGATTATCTGGACTTATACCTTATCCACCAGCCTTTCGGCGATGTTTACGGCTCATGGAGGGCAATGGAAGAACTTTATAAGGACGGACGAATAAAGGCCATCGGAGTAAGTAACTTTCATCCGGACAGAATCATGGATCTGATCGTACACAATGAGGTTGTTCCCACGGTTAACCAGATTGAAACCCACCCATTCCACCAGCAAATTGAAAATCAGAAATTTCTTAAAGATAATGCTGTACAAATCGAATCCTGGGGACCATTCGCCGAAGGTAAAAACGATATTTTCAGTAATGGAATATTGACATCGATCGGGAAAAAATATGGTAAATCCGTTGCACAGGTGATCCTTCGCTGGTTGATACAACGTGATGTAGTGGTTATTCCCAAATCAGTACGTAAAGAACGAATGGCCGAAAACTTCGATGTCTTCAACTTTGAATTGACTTCCGAAGATATGTATACCATCAAAACCCTAGATACTGCACAAAGTGTATTCCTGGATCACCGTGATCCTGAAATAGTAAAAATGCTCGGTACAATAAGGTTTGATAGTTAAACTCATTCATTGTTTGATTTGAACAAGTAATGATGACTGTACTAGATCATATACTTTTATATTGGTATGTATCATAGTATAAAAACGTTACCCGGAAGAATCGGAACGGGCGACAGATTTATATGCATACATATAACAGGAAAAAAATTAAAATTTTCATCATAACGCCCGTTTTTTCCGACAGTAATGAATATATTCGTATGTAAAAATTACCGGAATGGATGTAGAGCAAATAAAGCAAATCATGTTGTCAGGAGCCATGTATAACGACCTGAGCGAAGAGCTGGTGAAAGCCAGGCAGGAAGCGGTCTTTTTAACAACAGCATATAATGCCACTTTTGGGGAGCCAAATGAGATGAGAGTAGAAGTGTTGAGAAAACTTCTAAAGAATGTAGGTAAAAGAGTCCACTTCGAACCGGTATTCCGTTGTGAATTCGGGTTCAATATCTCCATTGGTGATAATTTTTATGCCAATTTTGATTGCATCCTACTGGATGGTGCCGATATTGAAATCGGCGATAATGTATTGTTCGGTCCCCGTGTGGGAATATATACCGCCAATCATGCTATTGATGCCGGAGAGCGGATAGCCGGAGGATGTTATGCCAGGCCTGTGAAAATTGGAAATAATGTATGGCTGGGCGCCGGAGTATCGGTCAACCAGGGAGTCACTATCAGGGATAACAGCATTATCGGATCGGGCAGCGTAGTCACCAGGGATGTCCCTCCGGGCGTGATTGCTGCCGGGGTTCCCTGTAAAGTGATACGTCCCATTACCGGGCAGGATAAAACCGGATATCAGCCTTATTAAGATAACCATAGTAAGGTATATGCTTGAAATCATTCATATACGACTTTAATTGTGTGATTTCCCGAAGAAATAATATATACTCCCTGAACTTTTAATGATATATCCGCTTTATCGGATGTAACTATGCTGTGGTATACCCGTGCTCCGGTTGTGGTATATATACTCAATATTTCATTGGGAATAAGGCCGGTTACAGATAATAATCCATTACGAACCCATGCCTTCAACTGATTTGCCTGCAGTATTTCTCCGCTGCTTGTTATATCACTAACAGTTACAATCAGGTCAACACCGCGTAAAATGTTATAATTATCAGTATCATCCGGGGTAAAGCGCGCTTTGTGCGTCTGCTGTCCCACATTGCCAACCAAAGCAGTTTCATTTTCCCATTTCCAGCCATCAGGTAATTCAACACTTGCAAGTAACTGTCCGCGATTCGCGTATAATTCCATTGGTATTATGGCCGGATTCGCTTTGACCACTGTAAATCTCAACGGGATCTTCATTGAAAACGGATTTCCCTGATTATTTCCTGCAAGAGTAAGTACATCAGTATAGGTTGCAACGAAAAGCAAATCTTTAGGTTTAATGCTTATTGTTGCAAAATATCCGCCATTTCCGGTTGCTTCTTTGGCCAGATTTGATGAAATTTCAAAATCTGATAATTCTCCTTTTTCCAATTTTGCATTCAACCCACTTATATCACCATACGCAACAAGTGTAAATGTTTGGGAGGCAACTTCCGTTCCGAATTCCTGAGTTTGAAAGGATTTGCTCCCCGGCAAAACTTCCGCCTTATTTATTTCTGCATTCAGATAAGAAATATGTGCATTCAGGTAACTTTTTATGTTCGCAATCTGCTGCCGAAAGTTATTATCCTCTGTCGGATATCTTGTTGTCCACCAGGAAGAAATTACCCGATACCACCATGTTTTAAAATTTTCAATGGCGGAACGCTCAATTTTATTTGCAGTCATTTCTATAAAATTATCAATGGAAGCAATATCCGAATGCTTTTCATTCCATCGCTCCTTATATTTCATCAGAAATACCGGGTCTTCAAAAAATCTTCGAAAAAATGATTGCATTGGAGTCCGGCTATTGGGATCTTTAAAGTGATTATAATTATAGTCGTAGCCATACCCGCAGTCAAAGTCCCATAAAGGGCCCATATTGATTGTACTGCCCTTATCTTTGTATACATACGTGCTCATTGGGGATCGGATTTCTTTATTGTCAACAATTTCTGTGATCATAAGAAAGTCAATAAAGGTGTTCATATTTATCAAATCCCTGTATCCGTTTTCTGGGAATTCCGCCGTGGTCATCAGGTTACATAACTGGTTAATATCGTTCCTGACAAAATGATAAGCAGGATTACTGATTTGAGAAGGCTCAATTTCAGGCGATTTTACCATAACAGGCAAATTGTATTTTTCCGTTCTGAATTTTGGTTCTTCGTCATAATAATCATCCATTTCAACGAACCAACCTTCATTTTCATCTATATCCACTCTCCCTTCCCCCACCTGATTTTGTTCCGTAAGCAGGTAATTTCCCTTATATTTACCATTCAGATACAATTCTACGAAGTTATAGGAATGATTAAAAGGTAATTCAAATCGACTCCCAAGTTCAAATGCAATAACATTAAACAACAAGGTCGGGTCCCGGTATTGAGCGATCAATACCCAGGATTTTGCACGAGCCAGGCCAAATAAACTGGTCTTTTTATCAAATTTTACCCTATATGACTTTTTCAAGGAATTAGGGTTAATCCAACTGTCATTCCCTCGTCCCCTGACTCCATCCTTAAAGTCGGTTTTTGAAATATTGTTCCCGGAATTATTCGGATCGGTTAAATTGAATGTCATATTCACGTAGTTTTCTTTACTGGTTATAGAGACAGCGTTTTGGGTATTGATCCTAATTATTGGAAGTCCACTTGCCTGGGGGGATTCGAAAATTACTGTGTATTGTACATGACCGCCTACCGTATAAATAACATTTTTGCGAAAGTCATTTGTTGTGATTCCGCTTTCCTGCACGATACTGCCCACTTTCACTTCATAATTGCCGTCAAGTGTGAATGTTGCAGGAAGTTGTGATATATTTTCAATCCATTCCTGTGTGGTAACGGTTATTGTATATTTTTCATGATCAATCACACCATTGAGGTTTTTGCTCAAGCCAGTAGCTTCGCCAGGAAAACCGAACCCCGTAATCGTTTGTGATTGCGCCGGCATAGCAAGGCAAAATACGATGATCAGTGTAATCACTTTCATTATCCCAGAAATAGTGTGATTTTCAGATATTTTCATATTGATTATTCCTTAGTCGTCAGAAAATAAGCCGAATAAGCAAAACATCCTGATAATGTACATCATTGAGATATACAGTAATTGTCCACAGAATGTTAAAAAATTGTGATTATTGATAGAGAGACAGAAATATTGACAACAGATAAAATCCGGAACGATACAACGGATTTGACACACATTTTATGTTGAAATCATTTGATGGCTATCTACCTAAACAATAGCTATCCCGAACGGGTCGATTACATCAAAATAGCCATCTCTATATCAATAACATGACACTTGTCAGGATTTTTTAATTTTCAATTTTTCCGGATCCCAATACACCGGCTTACCTGAAAGATAGCTTTCAAAACACATAACAGCCGGAACTGCTGTCTGGACTGCAAACATGACGTCTGCATCGACCTTTGTTCTTTTACGGATGCCATCAAAAAAACGGGTGAAATGATCCAGGTGACACCTATTATAACCCTTTTCCACAAATAGTAGCTCATTATCGCTTATCTGTTCCGGCTTGTCTATAGTGTTTCCTAACGAAGCTAATCCGTTGAAATCGGAAACCGAAACCTTTCTTGGTTTTTTCAAGGTCACTTTATCCCATTGCACCCTGAGCGTCCCTTCACTTCCTATGATAGTGAAATCTAAACTGCCCCACTTCCCCGATACACCGTCAGCATAATTTGCCGTTAATGCCGCTTTGAAAGCATTTTTTCCATTTTTGGCAGGATAGTCGAAATATCCCAGCATGATGTAGGGTGTATCGCCTATACCGTCTACATCTCCTGTGGTATATACTTTTCCGGGTCCGGACGAATCCATAATATATTGCAAACTCGATAACACATGTACAAATAAATCGCCTGCGATACCCGTTCCGTAATCTTTCCAGTTCCGCCAGCAGAAAAAGCGGTCAGGTGCAAAGGCGACCTTGGGTGCATTCATGATATAGCGGTCCCACCAGATATCTTCCGGCGATATACCGTCAGGTACTCTACAAGCCTGACGCGGTCCGGAAGTAAACGCCGCTTCGATTAAATTGACCTGGCCGATCGCTCCGCTTTGTACCAGCTGCTTTGCTTTCCGGTTACCAATCGAAGCGATGCCCTGACTCCCCGACTGAAAAACACATCCGCTCAATTTCTGCGCTTTGATCAGGTCTTTGGCTTCGGAAATTTTGTGTATTACCGGTTTTTCACAATAGACGTGTTTCCCGGCCTTCATGGCATCAATACTGATCTTTTGGTGCCAGTGATCGGAGGTACCCACAATTACGGCATCTACATCATTGCGCGACAAAATTTCCTTGTAATCGCGCGTCACAAAAATATCGTCACCCCATTCTTTCTTTGCACTTTGCAACCGTTCATCGTAAAGATCACATACTGCAACGAGCTTTACACCAGGCACCTGCAAAGCCGTACGTGTATCGCCCGTCCCCATACCGCCTTTTCCGATAAGTGCTATGCGAACAGGTGCATCGTCCTGTAGCGGGGTACTCACACCCTGATATCCTTTTACTGTTCCTTTGCCCGAAAGCAGATGAGGTAAAGCGGACGCTGCAACACTACCGGCTACCATTTTCTTGATAAATTGCCTTCTTTGTTCCATATCTTTTTAATTATTATGTGTTTTTGAAAAGTTTGTTATCATGATGTTCTATTTGGATAGATCTTTTATCCTGAGATTCCGGAATGCCAACTTCGAATCATGCCCAAGGAATGCAATATGTCCGCGTTTAACCGACAGCATCGGATGAGAATTTTTACTGGCTTCAGCTATGTTTCCATCAAGAATCACTGTTCCATTCAGTGTAACCTTAATATGGTGGCCATCAACAACGACTTCCTGAGAATTCCATTCCCCGACAGGTTTCAGGAAGCCTCTTTTAGCAGGAATAAGTCCATATACTGATCCATGATATTGATAAGCAGCTAAATTGGCATATACATCTGCTTCGCTGTCCAGTATCTGCAGCTCCATTCCTGCGCCATTGAGCGCAGCACGAATACCCAGACCATTGTTGGCAGCGGGAGTCAATTGAAATTCAAAACGAATAATAAAATCCGAGTATTCCTTGTCTGTATAAAGATTACTATACGATCCGGGTGCAGGTTCACAAACGATCATCCCGTCCCGTGCCGAATAATCATTAAAATTACCTATCCAACCCGTCATATCCAGTCCGTTAAATAAGGGGACAAAACCATCTGCTTTTTCGGCTGCCGGAACCTCATAAGGTTCGGGTCTCGGTATTTCGCGAACATACACATCGCGGTATTCTACCCTTTCTCCATGCGCTTGAAGTTCAATAGCTTCTTTTGGGAAAATAGGTATCGAACGATCCCAGTAATTTTCAAGCACTACATTGTCCACCACCAATATCCCGTTAAGGTATACGGTCACTTTTTCGCCAATCATTTTTATATAAAAAGAATTCCATTCATTTACAGGGTTGTCGGCAACCACTAAAGGATCTTTGGGGTTTTTATTGTTGTTGAACAAACCGCCCGACCCTATCTCCGGCCTGTCCCATATCTGAACCTGCGGCGAACCGCGCAGATATATACCGGCGTCACCTTTGGCAGCAATCTTCCAGTCGACATACATTTCGAAATCACCATACATTTTTTCAGAACAAAGATTATCATAAGCCGGTCCGTCGAAAACCAATATTCCATCTACCACATGCCAGTCCCGCCTCATAATTTCATCGGCTTTCTTTTGTTTTTGTGCCAGTTCTTTAGAAGTCATTTTACTGCGTTTTACCGGATCTTCCACCAATCCTTTCCAGCCGTTTAAATCTTTGCCGTTAAACATAGACACAAAACCTTCGTCTTTAGGTAATGCTGCCAAATGATTTTGTATGGCTTCTTTTTGGTATCCGGCCTCCGGATCCTGATTTACAGCCATTGCTTTATTTAATAAAGCGGTAACTTCAGTACCATAGTATTCCGGATGATCTAAAGATATCGTACGGACGACCTGTACCGCTGCCTGTTGCACGCTGTTATCAGCATCATCAAGATATTTTCCGGCCGTGATCAATCCGATAAAAGTGCCTGTATGTGCAATCTGGTTTAAAATACTTCTTTTTGTGGTAGATGTTTTGGCTATTTCCAAGGCTTTTCTTAACAATAATAATTTCTGTTCGGGTGTTTCCTTCGACGCACCTACTTTTGATACATAACTGTTTATCGCCCTTTCAAAATAATCGCCTGCCGGATTTTTTACAGCAATTTCATATAACCCTGTAAGTACGGTAGCATCGTTCCAGGCAGTAAGCGCTTCAAATGCTGCCGGGCGGGTACCGGCATTATCGTTAAACCCGGTCATTACTCTTTTCAAGGCATCCTGACCACCAACCATTGCCAGGACGTTATAGTAGGATGACGGGTTCGGGCTTTTATCCATTTGTGCCAATATCCATTGTGTTTGTTGTGCCTGGCTCGAAGATGCTATGGAGGAATACATCACTTTTTGTAATACCGCCGTTTCTTTTTTATCTGTTGCCTTATTCAATAACTCTGCTATACGGGGAAAATCCTTTTCCGAAACCACCGGTGCCAATGCTTCATAAGCAGCCAACCGCACTTTTGTATCTGTTGATGAGGTTTGGGCAAAGATCGTCTCAAGCTGTGATTTGGCACCCCGCGCTGCCATTATTTCCAAAAAAGCCACTTTAGACAATGCAGATGTCTGACTTATCACCGACGCCAGATCATCAGCCATCTTATGGTCGTTCATTGTCAACAAGGTGTTTTTTCCAGTTTCTACAATTTTTTCATCGTCGGTATTCATTGATTTTATAATGGATGGGACTGCGTTTGCATCTCCCAATTTTCCGGCAGTAATAATTGCCGATTGACGAATGTTGCTGTTAACATCTGTCAGGCATTCTTTTACGAATGGCCATGCGGCTTTATCGCCCCGAGCTCCAAAAGCAGTCAGTATTTCAGCTTTTACCTCAGTACGTTTTTCGCTTTTTGCCTTTTTCATCAAGGCTTCGTACATTTTCGGCGACTGAATATGGACCGAATATTTTAATGCGGCTTCACGATATTGTCTGTCTTTGCTTGCCAGCGCCTGAACCACATAGTCGACAGATTTCCCGCCCAACGATAATACCACCAATTCCAACGCTGCTGTTTTAGCTGCTATCTGTGATGTCTCGGAAGTCGTTTTCAGCATCTTTTTAGCAGCTTTAGCTACCATATCTGAATGTGAACCGAGACTGTTCCTCAAATACAAAACATACGAACCGAAAGCATCAGTGGACTCGTACTTATATCCGGCATTTTCGGCTGCAGTCAATAATGTTTTTTCGGAAACAGGGGAAGCAATCTCAGCCAGACTATGCAGCACCACTTTCTTCAGTTTCACATCATTGTTCTTTAACAATCCGGTCAATGCATCCATTGCAGGAAGGTAGTGCATGTCGCCCAATGCCTTTGCAATAGTGATTTGCTGTGCACCGCTCGCCACGTCAAGTGCCGATAATAATGCTTTTCCGGAAGCATCATTACCTACATGCACCAATACACGTGCAGCAGCATCGGCAAGGCGGTTGTTCCCTAAATATTGTACAGCCGTTTCCACTGATCCGGCACCAGCCACATATTGTAACTGAATGAATAAAAAATCACGTATTTCGTCTGATTTTGCCTGAGGGATGACCTTACAGAGATCTCCGGCTACTGCTGCTCTTTTATCTGGGTCTTTCGAAGAATACATGGCAAGACCGCTGATGGCATAACGGATCTGAGCATCATTTCCGCCGGGATCGGTTAACTGGGGCGCCAAATCAATGATAACACCACTTAAACGGCTTAATTCGTCCATCAATTGATTAAAGACTGCCGTATTTTCTGCAGGTAATTTCATGACCAGATCCGCGATCCTGGTTACACGTGTTCTTGTGTCGGTTTGGGAAAATCCCGATATGAACAAACTCACCGTTAATAGAATGGATATAACTATTTTCTTCATTTTGAATTTTATTTTTAATTTTTTCGACTCTGCTTCGTGAAATAAAGTATCTGAAAGGATGTATCATTTATTTTGATTGTTCCATCATCGTCAAATTTACAGGGATCATTTATTGTTGTTTTACAGATATAAAAAATATTCTACTCTACCACTATCTTATCTCTCTGATACACAATCTTCCCATCTTCAGTCATCCCCTCAATCACAACCGTATAAGTTGAAGGATCATCTGCCGTATAGAAACTGAAACTGGCTTTTCCCTCCTCATCAGTAGTAAGGTTGGATTGCCAATGTATGGTCGTTCTCAAATCGGGTTTGGCATTTTTTATTGGCGTATCGTATTCAGGAACATAAAATTCAGACGGTTTCTGAAATCCCAACGGCATAAAATATTTGATATAAGGTGTTTCTTTGGGCTTTCTTGAAGTGGTAGTTATTGATATCGTATATCTTTCCAGTATAAATCCAACTTGTCTAACTAAAAAATCTACTTGAATAACCTGGGAAGGAACGATTTCATCCAACGGAACCGCACCCGGCGGAAAATCATCAACAACAACTGCAACAGGTTCTCTTGCATATTCGAATACACTATCTTTGAGATGTACACCCGGTATTCGCAATATGAGGTGTGTAATATTTGTCGGCGGTAATTTTTTCAAATCATTCTCTGTTATAACATAGTGAACGTCTTTCGGTTGATAATAACGGGAATAATCTCTGCCCATCTTTTTTGGCGCCGTAATGGTCACCTCCGGTATGTGTCTGATCCGGGTTCCAAATTCATCCACATATTGTTGTTCCGCTTTATCGGCATAATTGGCAAACTGCACGCGGTCAGGCGCACCGTTGGCAACAACAGGAAGCATCCGCTCAGGATAAGACACATCGTCGAGTAGCAATTCATATTTGACCGGTCTGTCTGCTCGCGCATCAGTCTTAACAATCAGTACAGTACTATCCGGTGTTTCGCTGTCAGGAAGGTAGAAACGGCCGTTATAGTCGGTGGATGTTTCATATGTAAAACCGCCACCCATCGAAAGGATGCTCACATTGGCGTTTTCCACCGGTCGCCATCCTAAGGCATATCTTACCATTCCGGACAATCCATATCCTTTTGCCTGTAATGTGTCGAGGCTCATTAAATCATTCTTTACTATTCTTTCTGTATCGTAGCGTCGCCAACCCTGTGTGAGCATCAGCAAATCAAGCGCATATTCAGACGATCGTCCTTTTTTGCGGAAATAAAATCCCGGATCGGGTATATTTCCGCGTAAATCGGAGGTCAGCAAAAGCGAAGTCAATATATTCATCATTGTATCAGCAGCAACTTCGTTGTCGCAGGTTACTGAAACCGAAAAATTTCCAGGCAAGGGTCCGCCTGTTTCGTCAGTAATGCTGACCATATAATCCACCGGACTTCGGGTGACATAATTCTCTTTGTCTGTTTTAGAAACCACCTTCGCCTGATCGTCATTTTGAACAAATACTAACCGTTCGCATACAGGAACCATGTCTTTGGTCAAAAGGAGCAAATGGCTTACCCCCGAAGGAAAATTTTTCTTTTTGAAAATTACCGGTTCGTTTGCATTTTCCAAAACAAATACATCCTGTACCACACCACGCGTGTGAATGAGTAAACACAGCGTATCGGCAATTTTAGGCTGAACATTTACACTTAACAGGTCTCGGCTCCATACCGCCGAAAGCGCATAACCATCTTCGCGGGCGGCTGGTAACTCAAAACGTTTGGATTTTCCCTTGCCGTTGGTACAAACGGCATGATAAGCCTCTCCCGTATCATACTTCAGCATGAATAATCCCATACCGCGCATGTCTGTTTTAAACTGGGTAATTTCATTTCCCCTACTGTCGTACACCGTTCCTTCCACGTCAATTTCCGTTCCATCACGTTGTGTCGACTTGAATGCTATTCGTCCCTCAATGCCATACAGGGCGGAACCACCTTCGGGATAAAACGATACGTCGAAATCATCATCCGGCAATGGTATTTTGATGTATTGACTAAACGGTATCGTTTCGTATTCAGCGTCCAACAGCATCACTCGCTGTTTTTCATCGGGTGTAAGATTGAAACTAAACCCTGATTTTCCGTCCACAGTTCGCAGATTTGCCGGCTTTTCGCTGTTAACGGTGATTTTTAGTGATTCAGGGTTGACAGGTACCAAAGGGCGGATGAGTGAGAAACGAAAATCAGCGTCGATTGTTTTATCCGATAAGAATTGAAATTCAGGCTGAACCTGCATAATGCGTGATAATGGATCGCCAATTCGGATATTTTTCATAAAGAAATAATCTTCATCCAAATTCCTCATTCCGGCGGTGTAGGCCCTAAGGGTATAATCGCCTTCCGGCACATCCTCAGGAATAGAGATATATCCGCTGTACAAATCGTTCCCAAGTCCTGTTTTGATGCGGCTGACCGCCGAATCTTTCGCATTGAACAGTTCCACATAAACGCAGTTCGACGAAAAAGAGGGAATGTGCGTTGCAGCATCCACAATATGAGCGCGAAACCAAATTCGCTCGCCCGAAAGATAGTACGGTTTGTCGGTATGCAAATAAACCTTTTCCTGAGGGAAAACGGATAATTGATGGTCGAAAAGTTTGGCAATATCTAAAAGTGGAGTGGTAAAACGATTTATCGGCATAATATCCTTCTGGGGCTCATTTTCCGAAAATGTTTCCACAACAATATCATCAACGTCTAACTGATATTCTATTGGCAGAATCATATTAAGCCCGTTTAAAGATTCTGAAGAAAGCATGGAAGTCAACTTCAATGGATTCTTGTATGTACCGTCAGGAAAAATATTAATCGGTTGTGGCGTGTTGACAGCATTTCGAAATAAGCCAATCTTTCTCCAGCCTGTTTTTAACTTTTTTGCTGCCGTTATTTCCTGTATTTCTTTATCGGTGATCGGTTTGCCGAAACAAAATAGCATTATTTCATGTCCTTCCGTAAGTTCCGGTATATTTACCATTTTATGGTTAGTAGAGTCTGTAGATAAAAAGTCATCAGGATTTACTGCATGGATCTCATCCGGTTCATAGTCTACAATGACTTGTTGCAGACCGGAAACGGGTAATAATCTCTTGAGTGTGGTTACTGACTTCATACGAACATCTAACAACATAAATCCATTCTCAGACAATGTGTTTTGATAAAATGACCTGATAAAATTTGAAATGGAGACCAGATATATCTTTTTTCTTTTTTTTTCCCAGATCAGTTTTTGTTTCAAATTTACAGGTTCAAGCTCTGTGAACATTGACTGTAACTGCCATGAGGTGATATCGGCCTGATAGTCATGCGTGAAATGGTCAAGCACACATTGGATATGGTATCCTGTTTCATAATTGACAATTTGCAGCGGCCTACGGCAAGTAACTGTCAGTTTCTGTGTTTCCGGATTGTAGTAAAAGAAAACGTCGTCGGGATTGGTCGCATGGATGGTTCTTTTAGATGGAGTTGTTCCCAGTATGCTTTTCCAGAAAAGGTCAATATCTTTTTTACGGGCGCTGACTTTCAAAGCTATCGTTGCTTCTTCTATTTCACGCACCTGCAATGTTGCATTAAATGTATGAGAGATTCTTCCGGGTTCAATATCTTGGAATATTGATTGATAACCCGCATGCGAAACCACTAGTTGGTAACTTCCTCCGCTGGGTATTTTAAGATGATAATAACCGGCAGCGTTTGTAGTAGTACCGGCAGTGGTGTTGGAAACGAAAACCGATGCGTCGGGAATTGGGCTGCCGTCACCAGCATCGGTAATACACCCGCTGATGATATACTGTGCGGACAGAATGAATGGTAAAATACACAGTAGAAAAACTAAAACTATTTTGTTTGGGCTCATAGCTTTAACCAGTTTACTTTTTCTTTATCGAATTCACAGTTTAAAATCATTATCAAATTTATTGGGACTATAATCCGGTCTCTGTTCAAGCAGTTCCCGTAAATCTTTTTTGATGGTTTCAAAATCTTCCCATTGCCGGCAGCGTAGATTGGAACGAATTCCAAAGCATAATATAATTCCGGCAAAAAGAATGACAGATAGTCTTTTTATAGCTTTTCTCTCTGATTTTAGAAACAGAACGAAATAATAAGCAACAATGAACGATAATCCAATACTTGCCATGTAGATGTATCTATCGGCAACAATGGCAGATCTTGAAATCGGCACAATGTGCAATACAAGGGCAATGTGTATGAAAAAAAATGCAAGACCACAAGCAATATACCATTTTTTGATATATTTCCATAAACAAACCCCAGTTACAAGAATTAACCCCGGATACCACAGCATCCATACGGGTACCGGTTCGCCGCTCGTTATGGGGAAAGGATAAATATAGAGAAGGTTATATGGAAATACGAACTTAACTAAATACTCTACAAAAGAGTAACAAGCAAAAAGAAATCGCTGCCATAAGGGAAAAGAAGGTTCAACTATTACACCCACACCTGTCGGCTGTGCCATCATGGTAATGACTCCGAAAAACAGGGAGATAAAAAAGAATGGCGCTACTTCCAACCAGCATTTCCGACACTTTAAATCACTACCCAGCAACCATTGCAGCATCAAGAGCCATATCGGAAAAATTACCGCCTGTTCCTTTCCGCCACAGGATAGGATAAACAGCAATAAGGCAAAAATATAATACTGTATTTTTCTTGTTTTCCAAAAGCATAGGAAAGAGTATGTTGCCGCCAGATAAAAAAATGAATAATTCAGCACTTTCACCGCGCTGATCCATGCTACAGATTCCACATTGAGCGGGTGAACGGCAAAAAGAAGAGCCGTGAAAAATGCGACTTCGTTTGCATAAGGATAACGAATGCGTGGCGTTAAAGCGAAAAGTTTCCTGATTATCGTATAAACCCAAAGGATACAACCAATGTGCAGGAGAAGGCTAGTCAAATGAAATGGAAGCGGATGATAACCGAATATCGTGTATAAAAAAAGAAACAATAATTGATTCACCGGTGCGTATTGCCCATGATAACGTTCAGTCAGAAGCGCCCAAATATTTGCGAAATTGACACCGCCTTCAACATATTGATTCACTACCATCCAGTTATCATCCCATCCGAAAGTAAAATTGTTGCCCAATATCGGATAATATACCGCAAGGGCGGCAATCGCCAAAGTCAGTTTCGTTAAGCTATTGCTCATTTTCCAACTTTTTTTTGATTTCCGAAAAGTAGTTTTGGGTCAGATGCAGCTTGGATGCTTCAGGAAAAAAAACCATACTAAGATTCCCTTCTTTGTTGATGAAAGCAAAAAAACGCCTTAATTCCTTATCATCACAATCCGCTGGCATTGAAAATTCTTCAAGCGGAATGATCCTGTAATTAAAATAATGCAACATATTCAACAGTTTGATCCGGTTGTTCCGCGTATCGTCGTAAGCCGGCAGAATCCAAATATATTCTTTCCCGATTTCATTCTGCAAGTTGCGTAATTCTTCCAATTCAGCCTGAATACAATCGTCACAAATAAATTGAGAATATCTGTATATCAAAACAGGCGCTTGCACCAACAAAGAATCTGATTCTTTTCTAGTTATAAATTTCTGAAATTGTTGGACAATTTCTGCTATTCTGTTACTGTAGCATAAAAAATCAGTGTCCGAAATCGCATTTTTTTTCATCTCCGATTGGATATGTTTTGCCTCTGTTAATTGATTGTTGAGAATCAAACAATAATACAACAAACAACAGCAAAGAAACGCCGGTATGGCAACGGCTATTTTAGTTTTTGTATTCATAATACAAAATCACATGGTTAGGTTTTTCGTTCAATTGTATGATTTTTTCAATTTGATCGGAAGGCAGCGAAAGTAAACCGGCACGAGCATGATTCACTAATAATTCAAAATCATCAATATCTATATAAGTATACAATCCTTTGCTGTTGGCACAGAGATAACTCTGATACACTCTTTCCTGGATTTCTTCTTTATAAAGAACATCATTGATCAGGTATACCTTTGATGTGGCACCTGTTTCTTTATGATACAATATTTGCTCCCCTCTGTATTCTCCATCATGGTAACGAAAAAATAAAAAATCCTTATGCAGTACAATGTTTGATATACCCCAGATTACATCCATACCATACAAATCTTCGAAAGGGATCTTATTTCCACGATTCCTGCGATTTTTGTAAATTTGCTTTATCTGATCATTGGTAACGAACCGCTTTGATTTTAAAATCGCGTAAGGAAATATTCGATTGTTTTGAATCATCATGATGGTATCCATAAACTGTTGATGGAACAGTACTCCTTCATTTCCGCCAAAATCGGAGAAAACACTTTTTTCGACAAAGTCTATGTTATTCCATCCTTTGTTATAATCTTCTGTTCTCAAATGTTTGGTGCGTTGTATACCTCTGTCGGAAAATGAACGCAACAGATAATTCCTTGGAGAAGGAAAATCAAAATATGCATCGGTATAAATCACACCGTCTTGATAATGGATATGATAAGCTCTGACCAACCTGTCCACATCGCCCTTTAATCTTATTGAGCCTGTGTATATACCGGTTTGCAGATCATATACATTGATTTTTTGCGACCATGTATCCAAAAGCATCAAACTACGATTTATCGGATCATATGTTATATCATAAACCGTAAGATACTCTCCAGGTCCCTTACCAATCGAACCTATTTTCCTGATAAAATTACCTTTATGGTCGAAAACGAAAACAGAATTGCTAATACCAATATCCAATACAATCAACAAACTGTCAATAACAGCCATTTTACTGAACGTGCCAAATAAGGCTTCAGGAATATCATCCAAAATCGTCGTATGTACGCTGTGAAAAAAATCCGAAAGATACTTCACTTCCGTATCTTGAATCGAGTCAACATCAACCACGAACAACGAATCATTTGCAGATATGGAATCAACAGGATATTTACGCCTGTCGGAACAACCATTGATCAGGATAAAGATATACAAAACCGCACAACAGTTTCTCAATAGGTAAAACCAAAAAGATGTTGTATGACGTAAAAAACACACAGCTAATCAGCCAATTTACATTGTTTCGTATAGGCTCTTAGTTCGTAGTATGGAGAACTAAGCCTACAACATGCATCAACATCATAGGTAACAATTTCTTTTCCCTCCCTACAAATACTTTTTGGATCATGATTATCGGGCTTAACACATTTCAAAGTATAAGATGCTGAAATAAGCAAATTAATACGATCGCAGGGACCTCGGTAACAGGTTAAATTTAATGGGCTCACACAATAAAAGCAGTCATAAAACTTTGGCTCATAACCCATTGTCTCTGTCAGACAAGGTACCAACATCGATCCGTCAGAACCATTACTACCAGATCCGTTTTGCGCCCAAATGACATTCTTCAATGAAATATTTTGAATACCATAATCATCCAAAGTATTTCGCACATTCAAAGAAAAGCATAGCACTAAAGCCACGCAACCAATCGCAACAAAAAATTTCCGATTCATAAGATATAGATTTTTAAAGGTTTATTTATTAAAATGATTAAATTGTCAAAAAAATAATTTATAATTTTCACTCTCCGTAACGCTTTGTTCAATCATTATTGCAGTCCAAATCCATAATAATAATACCTAATCAGCTTTATTCATCCATCAATTGATTCGAACCCGTCGTATTTTCTATGGATAATTTCATAACTATATCCGCAATCCTGTCCACACGGATCCTTGTGTCGGTTTGGGAAAACGTTACTGATAATATCCCGACTATTAATATGGATGATATTAATAACTTCTTCATTTTCGATTATAAATTTTTGGTTCTGATTCCTGCGTGAAGATTTTTATCGGCAATAAAAATCTTCAACTAAGTAAAGCGGTCTCATGAACGTAAACGAATAATTAAAATCAGATATTCCACGGAGCACGCATCGGTTGATTTATTAAGGCATTGGCACCCGGATCATCTATAAATTGAAGTTTCTCAGGATCAAATTTCAATGACCGCCCTAATCGTACAGCTATGATCGCCATATTTACAATCGTGGATGAACGGAAGCCATTTCGCTCGTTTAAAGCAAAAGTAGTACGACTTCGCACGGTTTCTGCAAAATTAACCATTTGCTGTTCAGGATCGGGAAAAGCGGCCAGCTTTTTCTCCAGATCAGGAATATCCGAACGAAATCCCGGATAAAGTTTACCTTTAGGGCCTTCAATATAAGCAGCGTCCTTATCTTTGTTTTCACCGTCGAGTATAATACGGCATCCGTCGGCATATATCAGTTCTATACGTTTCCATGTCCCACAGGCATCGGCATCCTGTTGTTCTCCGTCCACGATCACTTCTACCGGGCTGGTATGGTCCTTCCCGAGAAAATACTGTACCGGGTCAAGATAATGTTGTCCCATATCTCCAAGTCCGCCGCCGTCATAATCCCAATATCCACGGAATGTATTGTGCGTACGGTGGGCATTGTATGGTTTGAACGGAGCCGGGCCCAGCCACATCTCATAATCCAGTCCGGCAGGTATGGGTTCGACTGCCAGCCCTGTCTTTCCGACCCAGAAGAATTTCCAGTCAAAGCCTGTAACGGCACTTACCGTTACTTTTAACGGCCAGCCCAATAATCCGCTTTCGACCAGCTTTTTAATCGGTTTCACAGTGGTTCCCATCCCATAAAAATTATCGGCAAAACGAAACCATGTATTCAGCCGGAACATACGGCCATATTGTTCCATGGCTTCCCGGACACGAATACCTTCCCCGATGGTACGGGTCATCGGTTTCTCACACCACACATCTTTTCCGGCTTTAGCCGCATCGACCGACATGATACCATGCCAATGTGGCGGAGTAGCAATATGGACAATGTCAATGGAAGTATCCAGAAGCAATTCCCGGTAATCGTGGTATGTTTTGGTTCCGGCGGGACACATCCCGAGCGCCGTTTCAAGATGATTTTTATCCACATCACAGATAGCTGTCAGGCGCGCACCGGGATAAGAGATATGGTTACGCCCCATGTTGCCTACGCCGATAATTGCTTTAGTAAGCTCGTCGCTTGGCGCCCAAAAACCTTTCCCTCCCAAAACATGGCGGGGAATAATTGTAAAAGCCGCCGTTCCTGCAATTGCTGTTTTAAGGAAACTACGCCTATTTTGAATTGTCTGATTCATGGTAAGTAATTGATAATTGATAATCGATTATTGTTTATTGTTTATTTACACAGAGCGTTATGACACTGTAACAAATTAATACACAAAAAGTTAATTGATAGGTTTCTCCAATCCCAGATACAGGTTCTTAACAGGATTAAGAAACGTTACTTTTCTAAGTTGCATAATGATTTAAGTTCGCCTGAAAGATCATCCTCAACATTTACATAAAAATTAATTCTACAATGCTGATTTACTATACCCTGTCAATATTCAATAATAAAGTATCAATAATAAAAATCCTGCCGTAAGAAAAAAACTCACGGCAGGATATAAAAATCACTAATCTACTATTTCAAGTGTTAACCGTTGATTGTTGGCATCATAAGTTACCTTATAGTAGCCCGGAATAAATCCACCTTCCGGACCCATCTCGTTATTAGCGGGTTTGGTTAATGGAGCGCCAACAATAGTTAATCCGGGAGCAGAAACTTTACTGTCCCAATCGCCACCAACCAACTCCCAACCTCTAACAATCATAATTGCAAACGATGCTTGATCCAACAATATATGCGCCTGATAAACACCGTCACGAATCTGAACCATGTATGCGCGATTTTTTGGATTTCCTCTTTGACCACTATAGTTGCCATTGCCAAAGTCAGGATGCCATACGGGAGCGGATGCAAAATTAGCCCCCATGATCCAGTTGCAAGCAGGGCGCAAATCATTTTCCCTGGTAATCCAGATGTACTTGTATTTTTCAGAATACATAACATCCCATTCGCCTGATGCTCCTGTAAATATTAATTTGTTTTTATCACGATTGTAAAAGAAAAAATCGCGATTGTAAATTTCTGCAACATCTTCAGGAGCCATTCCTTGTATTTCCACTTCACTGTCTTTACTAAAATTAACTTTCTTATAAATGAAATCATGCGCTTCGTTACCTTGAGTTGCAACGAAGGAAGAAAAAGTCGAGAAATCAAGAGTGGTAACACCTGGAGAAACCGCCGTTACAGTTACGGCAATATCCTTGAATACGCCAGGATCGGCGGTCAACGAAACTTTTACAGTAGCCGTACCTGCGCCAATGGCTTCTAATTTACCATCAGTGGCCGTTACTACGGATACATCGGATGAGGCCCATACGAGTGATTCGTCTCTAACGCTGTAGTCTGTCGGCAGGAAGGAGGTCAATAAGGTGACGATCTGATACTGTAATAATTCCAGAGAAGTTTGAGCTACTACGATTTCAGTAATCGGAATCACCAGTACTTCTACCGGAATCACTTTTTTCACATCCGGCTTTTCCACAGATGAAACGATAATCTCAGTACTGCCAAAGTCAAGCGCCTGCAATGTGCCTGTAACTTCATCAATGATCACAATACTTTCGTCTCCTGACTCCCAGATTACATTGAAAGGTATTTCTTCATTATAATTTTCTGGTAAGGCGTTTGCTCCCAGGCTCATAGACTGACCGAGTAACATGGATATTGTTTCTACGGTTGTAAGATTTGCGGGATTGATTACTTCAATCCCGGCAAGAGGAATAAACTCAACCACATCAACAGGTATGGTCCTTTTTAAACCTTCACTACTGGTAACATAAATAAAACATGCTCCATCGGCAACGGCTTTTACCAGACCGGTTGAACTGACCGTAACCACCGCTGTATTGCTGCTTTCCCATATAAAGGTCTGATTCGTGGGGCTTGCAATGACCTGAACTTCGTCACCTGCAATCAGGTTTAATTCCGTATGGGTGACAAAAATTTTATGTTCTATATCCCTGTCGGGACCTTCGGCACAACCCGAAAGCATCAAACAGCCGACAAAGACAACGACGCATGCATGAAACAAAAATCTATTCTTATCCTTATTCATTTCATTTTTATTTTTAATTGATTAATCTTCTTCTACACGTATCAATCTTTCTTCTACTTCCCTCCATGCACCAAAATTAACACCATCGGCACTTTGACGAAACCTGTAGCTCAGCCAGAATACGCGCATTGGGGTAAGGCCTTGTATCAGGGCAGGATCGTAACGGTTGTAATCCTCTTTAGGAATCATTTCCACTTCCATCATGGAATCATCATAAGGTGTAACGGTAACGGTGTTATCCTCATGTATCTGAACCACAACGGAGTTTTTGGCAAGACCTGCAGTAGTGATTTCGCTTGTATACGATTCGTTGCCGATCAACATCCTCACCTTATCTTTCGTTAACGGATGTACTGTTTTTGTACCGCTCATCACAAGCAATGGGTTGGACAGTTGGCCGCTTTTGGTGTATTCGGTTTTCGGATACTGGGTGGCATAATCATTCTCAATCGCTACACGGAACAGGACATCCTGTTTTTCCTCGTTCACCTCGTATTCCGATATGCTTACGATTTTCAGCGGAACGAAGTAGATCGAATCGGGCGACAGCCCATCCGGCCTGACTTTCACGGGCATTCTTGCATAGTGATCATCCGACTGCGCAGGTAATGTTACCGAGTAAGAGGAAATTTCATACCTATATGCTGGCAACAGTCTGGCATATTGATGCTCGTAATCATAGTTCAACATGTTGTACCTGTCTAACATTTCAGGATTCGGCTCGATGTTCACTTCGATTGCCTTCTCGTTGGTTTCGGAACCTCCACATCCGACGGTAACATACTGTTCCGAACTTTCTTCATTGAGCGTATAGGATGCAACATATACATTTTCCGTACCGCTGCTCAGAAGATAAACCATAGGTTTGTATTGTTCGTCCTGATAAATGGCATCGCTGTCACAACCGGCAAAGTTGAATGCAATGATGCCGGCGATGAATATTTTTACTGATATTTTCATATTACTTTCTGTTTTCAATTAATACTGGTAACCCGGATTTTGATCTAAGGAAGGTGTTTTCCTTACTTCATTCAGATCAAGAGGAACAAGGATCAGTTTCTTGTCTACTACTCTGTTTCTGGCAACCACCTGATTGACCGGAACAATATTGTAGAAGGCTAATCCGTCAGCATCCATATCCATACCCATGATCGGCTCCCTTTCAGTGGTTTCGTACTTGCCCCAGCGCCGCACATCCCAGAAACGTGCGTTTTCATGAAGCAATTCCACCATGCGTTCTGTTTCTATCAAACTCTGCATCGTTTCCGGCGAAGCGAGCTCTCCAGCAGTCAATCCCGGCAAGCCTGCCCTGAAACGTACCATGTTGAAATATTTCGCCATTTCGCCCATATCCCTCGAAAGCGTATAGGTTTTATTATCGCTGCCCTGAATGGTATGAGTAGTGGTCAGGTTGTTCAACGCTTCCACATAAGCAAGCAAGATCTCTGCATAACGTATAATAGGATAAGCTTTAGCCATCCGCCGGGAATTTTCGTAATCTGTTCCCTGGCCGGTTGTTCCCCATGAGTCTTCAGGGTGTACGAATTTTCTCAACGTATAACCGGTAGTATTTACGTTGTAGGGCAGGTTACGGACAGTGTTTTTGCCCGCGTTACCGCTTGAATTATACCAGAACTGCACATTTTTTCTTGCGTTGTTTGCAGTGGAAAGCATAGGCCAGTGCGCTCCGCTGAATCCGATGCTGGCATAGAACCTCAACTCGCGATTGACATACATTTTGTGAACATTTGCCTTCAGCGTATAACCGGAGAAAGCAGTATCCCTTCCATTCCATATCCCATCTGTTTCGTAAGGATATTCAGCGCTTGAATTATTGATAGGACGTCCGTCGGCCATACGGAATGCATCGATCATTTTTTGCGGTACGGAAACTGTGCCATATCCGTTAAATGTTTCGTACGGAAAGGAATGCCGCGTATAGTTTTCTATACCGGGACCGTCCGACCGTTGTGCCCACAGGAATTCGGGATTACGCATCATCGGCGATTCCCCGTCGAACATATCGTGAAACGATCTGAAAGGGTCAATATTTCCGGCTCCTTCGGGAAAATCAGCGGTAGGTACATTGTCGGGTAATTCCGGAGTATCTGTACGTTTCTGGATGGTGTGCAAAGCATAAAGATCGGAATCTATGATACGCTTGCAAACCGCCGCTGCCTCAGCCCATCTCTGCTCGTTATAGGTTTGCGAAACATAGTTTACCCCGTCGGTCGACCGTAACCATGTTCCGTAGGTTCTGCGGGCCGCAAGACCTCCATTCCATAGCGGACTTGCCTGTATCAGCCGCAGGCGGGCGCTCAGCCCCAGCGCGGAGCCGGATGTAGGCCGACCGAAATAGCTGGCCGAAACAGTCTCCGGCATAAGCGCCGCCGAACGTTCCAATTCTCCACAAACGTAATCTATCGTCTCGTCGAAGGTTGCTCTGTGGCGGTCATAATACTCGATCTCCTCGTTGTTCTCCAACACCTCGTCACCTACAATCACTACAGGACCGTAATATGTCACCAGCCTGTAATATGCGTAGGCGCGCATAAAATAGAGATAACCCAGCAATTCGTTCTTTTCCTGGCTACCATCTTCCAGATCGACCGTCAGATGCATATTGGCAAGAACCGTATTCACCCTGCGGATGACAATGTACATGTCGTTCCAGATATTAAACGTCCTGAGATTGGTGGGCGTTATTTTTCCCTGTATATAATCGAGCGCGGTATAATCGCTGACCATGATCGAAAAGGCCTCGTCGCAGGCAAACGAACCCAGGTGGATGAATTTCTGGCCTTCATCCGGAAACATCGTCGGTATATTCCAGATATAACGTTCCAGATGCCTCTTGTAGGTAAAAATAGAATCCCATTTAAACGACTCTTCAAAATTATCGGCAATGTCGAGATAATTGCATGAAGGCATCGCCATGATGGCCACGCACGTAAAAATGATAATATGCTTTAACATTTTTTTCATTTTTTTTATTTTTTAAAAGTTAAGATAAAGCTGCAGCGTATATCTCGCCGGTATCGGATATGCGCGTCCGTTTCTGTAACCCTGTTCCGGGTCCCAGTCTTTTACTTTGTCCCAGACATAAAGGTTACTGCCGACAAACTGTATATCCACCGACGACAATCCTACCTTTCTGAGGAAATCGCTGTTGAGGTTGTAATTGAGCGTGACTTCCTGAAGGCGCAGGAAGCGAGCGTCATTTTTCCAGAATGTGGACAACTGCGAATTATTATTATTATATCCGTACGACAGTCGTGGGAAACGGGCATCCGGATTTTCTGCCTTAGAGAGGTCTATGCCATTTGCCAGGGCATAGTCCTTCGGCACCCAACGGTTGGAAGGGTCGTTAGCCATGGTCAGGACATTACCGACACGTCCATTGTTGAAAGGTACATAACCGGGACCATTGGTACCATATCCATCAGTATAGCCAACATGGTAGAAGGTTGTTTTACCCCTGCCTGTGAACAATATACCCAGCGTAAAGTTTTTATACCTTACTTCACCGCCGAATCCGTACATCAGCTGTGGGTAAGTAGGGTCGGAAAGATACACCATATCGTCGGTATTGACCACTCCGTCACCATTGACATCTTTATACTTAATGTCGCCCGGCATCACTTTGAATCCGCCGAAAGACTGGGCGGCGCTATTGTCTACATCTGCTTCGTCAGTAAATAACCCCGTGGAAATATAACCGCGTATAGCGCCGTGAGGATACCCGTCACGTAGCTGGTAGGGATATGGTGTAGGCACATCTTCCCAGAATAAAACTTCATTTCTCGAATACGTATAATTTCCTCTGACCGTAAAACCCCAGTTGTTGAAGTCATGCGTGTAGGAAATATTTCCATCACTACCGAAACTGCGCATACTCCCTACGTTACCATATGGACGTGCAGACCATACCAGACCGACATGACCGGGTATAGTTTGGCGACGCTGAAAAATATTTTCACGCTTGTCGTTGAAAAAGTCGGCTACAAGCTGCAGTCTGTCGTTAAGAAAACGTACTTCAATACCTACATTGGACTTCAGCGCTTTTTCCCATACCAGGTTACCGGCGCCAAATTGTGCTTCAACAATACCATTGAGGTTACTTCCCCATCCTGTGGACCGATTTTCCGTTATAATGGTCAAAAAAGGGAAGCGGAAGTCGGCTATACGGTCGCTACCCACCGTTCCATAAGAAGCGCGGATCTTCAGGTAGCTGAGCCATCCCGCATTATCCCTCATCCATTGATACTGGGTAGGGATCCACCCGAGAGCCACTGAGGGGAAAAACCCGAATTGTTTGCCGGGTTCAAAGTTTTCAGAACCGGTGTAGCCAAAGTTTACATCAATCATGTAAGTATCCTTGAACCCATAAGTAAGCCGGCTTGAAAGTCCCTGATACCGTTTCGGCAAAGCTTCCAATGCTACACGGCCATCAGCTGCGTTTGCAGCGTAGTTGGTATCCATCTCATCGCTCATATAATAATATACCAACGCACTTACGCGATGGTCGGTTGCAATAACTTTATCCCATGTCACCGTACTTTCAAGGTGGAATTTTCTCGCCTGGCGCTGCGAATCTGCGTATGACGGGCTTCTGGCATCAAAACTTCGGGATAACTGCAAATCGCCCCACTCAGTACGTCCGGTCGCTAAGTACAAATCAGGCATTACGTAGCGTATTTCGTTTTTCCACGAATTAATATCATATGCTCCCTGTACCCTTAGTTTCAGATTTTCCAACAAATATGAAAAATCATGTACAACAGCTATAGTTTGCTTACCTGTATAAGCCTGCTTATTTGCTCTTCCCGTAAAATTCAGCAACACATAAGGCGAAACATTTGAGAAACCAGCCGCATTATTGTAAGCAGAAAACGCACCATTCGAATATCTAACGGGAACGGTAAGCGGGGTGAGATTCGCCTGAGCAGCCCACATGGCATCAGTATCGGCAAAACCCGGCTCTATTTTCATAGACATAAAGCCATCAGTACCAAAATACATTGTTGTATTTTTGGTCAGATTGATATCCAGATTCATACGAAAATTGTAGGTGTTGTATCCAACTTTCTTCCTGATATTGTTTTCAGAAGCTATTTTGTATGCTGCATCTTCAATAGAAGCGCCCAAACTGACAAAGTAGCGCGCCACATCGCCGCCACCCTGCGCACTCATATAATAAGTTTGCTGAAATCCTACTCGTTTCATGATTTCTTTCTGCCAGTTAACATCCGGGTACAGGTCGGGGTCCAGGCCGTGCTGGATGATTTTCATTTCAGTATCGTTATACAGAATTTCTTCTCCGCGTACAGATCTCGCTTCATTGGCTAAACGGGCGTAATCATATGCTCCCAGATATTCAGGCATCTTGTTCAGATGAGACAATGTCACATTTGCCCTTGCTGTGATCCTCAGTCTTCCGCTGACTCCACGCTTGGTAGTCACCAACACCACGCCGTTGGCGCCGCGGACACCGTAAACAGCCGTTGCTGAAGCGTCTTTCAGTACAGAAAATGACTCCACATCGGCAGGGTCAATATCCGAGAGTTTTCCTTCCAGTCCGTCAATCAATACCAATGCTTCGCTACTGGCACCGAATGTTCCGATACCCCGAACCCAGAATTCGGCAATATTTTTACCGGGCTCACCGCTGCTCAATGTGGTAATCATACCTGCAACCCGTCCCCCAAGCATATTGGACATGGAGGTTGCCGGAACCTGCAGTTCTTTTACATCCACTGAGGTAACAGCGCCTACAACGCTTATTTTACGCTGGGTCCCCAAGCCTGTAACTACCACCTCCTCCAATTCGGTACCAGCGGAGACCATCATCACCTGAATATTATTATCTTCCTGATCCACCAGATATTCAACGGTTTCGTAGCCGATAAAGGAAAATACAATAACATCGCCCTTGGATGCCCTGATCTTGAATGTACCATCCGTATTGGTGGTCGTACCTATAGTAGTACGGCCTTTCAAATGTATGCTCACTCCGGGCATAGGCCCTTCCTCGTCGGATACCACGCCGCCCATGTTCAGCGTTCGTTGCGCCGAAACCAGAAACGGGAACAGGCACAGCAAGCAAATGACCAGAAATTTCTTATTTATGATTTGCATAAATTCTTAATTATAAATGATTAATTATTCTTGGGTTAATTTTCTGACTACATTATTACCCCGGTCGGCTATATATATGGTGCCGTCGGGCAACACAGCCACTCCTCTCGGGTCGTTAAACAATGCATCATCGGGGTTGCCGTCCTGATAACCGGCTACGCCTCCCTTGCCGATAATTGTTCTCACCATACCGCCTTCGCCGTTTTCATCGGGAAGAACAATCTCACGGATACAATGATTAGCCCTGTCTGCTACATACAGATTGCCATTGGGCGCTACGATCATCTGGCTTGGGTTGCGGAATCTGGCTTCCTTCAACCGCCCATCCATCCATCCTGCCTGTCCTGCCGCGCCTGCGAAAATAGTATGCTCCTTTGTCTCAAGATTATACAAACCGATGCAACTTATTTGGTCATATGCGATATACAGAAGATTCGGATTAACAGGGTCGAAAACAAGGTATGAATCGGACGGAGATACTGTTTCAGACTCAAGCGTCGCTTCCCTGGTTTCAGCATTGATCCTGATGAGATACCCATTCCCCTGATAACGTGTATATAAATCGCCTGTTACCGGATGGGCTGCAATACTGTGCGCATTTGATTTTGTATAGGTCCCATCGGATAAAATAGTCCGTTCCCTTGGTGTCCAGCTTTCAATAGGATCAAAAGAGAAATAGACAGCACCGTCGTCATTAATTGCGGATACCACCCCGTTTACATTCACTGTGGGTGCTCCCAATGCATAATATGTAGCATCGCTTCCGGGCAATACCGCTTCCACGATGTCTTCTTTTTCGTTGATCCGGACCAAGCAGAACGGAACACGCCAATGTGATAAAAAGAGGTTGCCATTCTGGTCGGCTACTAATGTAGACGGCTGATGAAATTCTGCTTCCGTCAGTTTACCCGCTTTAAACTGTGTGGTCCCCTTTTTCCCGGTAACGGTACGGACAATGAAATTGACTGTGTACGTAAACGTCTTATCTTCAAATACTGTACTATCATTCTCCACAACAACGGATATGTGCCTTGATCCGTCTTGCTGGCGCGGAGAAAATACGTAGAGGTACTCTCCCGAAGAGCTGATTACCGGAGCAGGCGTTTCACCGAAATATACTTTGATCTTTGATACATCTGTGCCGAAATTACTTCCGGAAATAAAGACCTTAGTCGCCAGGCCTCCCGCTTCAGGTTCTATATTGGTTATCAGGACAGGCTTTGTAGGGTCGTAATCTGTTTTGGATCCGTCACTGTCTTTGCACGACGAATATAGAAGCATCATAACTGCAATAAAACAGAGAATACTTAGTTGCTTTTTTCTTTTCATTTTAGTGTAATTTTTTATAATTTTTATAAACGCATTTTTACGTATATCAGGAATATGCTTTTTATTGTCAAATAACCACATTCGCAGAATACACGATTTCAGCTAGTTACATTCAATCTATCATCTTTCTCTTCATTAATATTGAATATTATTTCTTGTCCCAGTTATTGTCATTGAATGCGACAACATTTATTTCATAAGCTGTTATTTATCTGATCATAGGCATAAGATTTAGGGGTGGATGACTTGGATAATATTTCAGGGATAGACGCACTGCATCTATCCTACAACAAATTCGTTGTGGAACAGATATGCCAAAATCCTGACGAATGACCAGATATAAAAAATGATTTCGGGATGTTGCTTTTCCTGAAAAGTAGTTGTAGCTTTAGGGGCTCTCTTTTTTTACATTCTCTCTCTCTCTCTCTCTCTCTCTCTCTCTCTCTCTCTCTCTCTCTCTCTC
>JAISOY010000059.1 GCA_031275285.1 Bacteroidales bacterium
TAAGTGCAGACAGTTTGGTCAACAATGATAAATACATATATTGAATATTAATGAAAATTGTAGTTTATTCAATTGTAATAATTACATATTTATTCTTTTTTTCATGTAAAACATGTAAAGAAGATCAAGCTTTTAAAAAAGAGTTCTTTAACTGTTCGCAAGTAGTAGAAAAAATTCAATAGGGAGAATATTTTTTTAACAATACATATTCTGAAAGTTTTAAATGTCGGGCTTTTTCCATAGGATGTTTGTCTGCAATTACAGGTTATTAAGGATGTGTGAATAATACTAATAAGCCTCATTATTTTTATCTATATTCCGACACTATTGATTATGTAGAAGTCAATTTAGAAAGATGGCGAAAGTGATATGAAGACAACAAATGTAATTTCACTATGCAAATGGCAGATTCACTTTTGAGAAAATATGCAGTTGAAGAAGGTGTATCTAGTTTAGAGTTGTCTGTTAGTGCAAACAGTTTGGTTAATGGTAATTCTTTAATGACTAATTATTAATGTTAATTAAAATGAAAAAAACAATAGGATTAATAATAGGATCTTTCTTTTCCTTATTATCCTATGGTCAAGAGCCATATTTTGATGCTTACAATGAGTTTGTTGGTATGTTGGAAGATAAACAACAACTTGATTTTAAAAGAGCAGTTTTTATAACAGAAAATGCTTATTATGACAATCAGCTTGATTTCTATGGTTTTAGTCAATCAATTATGTCGGAAGCCTTTAACTGTATTAACTTGAAAAAATCGTTTGATTTGTCTTATTCTAAAAAAGATAAAGAAAAAACATTGGTGCATGCATCTATTTTTAAATATATGACAGATACCATAGCTGTTTTTATAGATTCAGAGATAAATATGCACATTCCATATGTATATAATTACGATGACTTCACCGGGGAAAAAGATTGGAGCAACATGTTTGTCACCCGTTTACTTGAAACCCACAAAGGCAACTGCCATTCCTTGCCAATACTCTACAAACAGATCTGCGAAGAAATAGGCGAACGTGCATGGCTGTCCTTTGCCCCCAACCATTTATATATCAAACTGCGAAACGAACAGTCAGGCTGGTACAACACTGAATTAACGACCGGTCATTTTCCGACCGATGCATGGCTGATGGCTTCCGGTTATGTACATATAGATGCCATTCGTAATGGGGTATATATGGATACCTTATCGCAAAAACAATCTATTGCCATGTGCCTGATCGATCTGGCAGAAGGCTTTCAAAAGAAGTTCGGCAATGATTTTAATCCGGGGTTTGTGCTGAACTGTTGCGAAACTGCCTTGAAATATTATCCGAACTATGTGAATGCACTTCTTTTGCAAGCCGAAACGCTGATGAAGGCATACCGGAAGCAACCGGACAAAAACTCATCCGAAAACAGGCAATTGCTTGCACGGCTCAATGGCATGTATAGCCGTATCCACAAACTCGGCTACCGTAAAATGCCGGACAAGATGTATCTGGAATGGCTCATGTCCTTGCAAGGGCAACGGGAATATCATAATCAGATTTTGATCGGAAATCCCGAATAAAATGTTCCCTGTTCGTCAGGGAAAACTGATCCCCTTGAGATTTTTTGATCAAAACAGGATAAAAGAAGTGATCAAAATTTGTAATTACCGGCATGAACACATCGCCGTTCCGCTTGGAAACAAATTTTTGGACAGCTTTTTTTTTGTTATTTTTGCACCAATATGCTGCTTACTTATTGTGTTCGTCTTTGATATCATTATATGTTGAATTTATGAAAAATAATTTTGCTTATTTATTGTTTCTGCTTCTGGTAACGGTATCCTGCAACCGTGATAAATTGTATATAGAAAACCTTCGGTGCGAATATTTGCAGGATCCCCTTTCCATTGAAAGCCAGGAACCATTATTAAGCTGGCAGCTAAAGTCAAAGCAAAACGGAAAGAAACAGACAGCTTACCGTATATTGGTGGCCAGTGAACCTTCATTACTCAAAGAGATGAAGGCAGATTACTGGGATTCCGGAATCGTTCCGTCATCCCGGTCCGTACAGGTGACATATAAAGGAAAGCCTCTTTCTTCAAGGCAACGGGTGTACTGGAAAGTAAAGGTCTGGGATGAGAATAACAGGGAAATTCCATGGAGTAAAACGGCAACATGGACTATGGGTTTATTAGACCCATCCGATTGGAAAGCCCGGTGGATTGCTTCAATGGAAGATACTTTACCGGATTCGACACTTACCTGGCCGGCGCCGTATTTTCGTAAAGAGTTTGCTGCAAAGCGGCCCATCAAACAGGCTAAAGCGTATGTTTGCGGGTTAGGATTTTATGAAATGTACCTGAACGGTGCGAAAGTCGGAGATCAGGTGTTGACGCCTGCGGTCACCAATTATGATAAACGTGAGATACAAAATATCCTGTATTTTTATGATGATCAGTCAACCCAGCGTGTTCTGTACAATACATTTGATGTGACGTCTTTACTGCAGAAAGGCGATAATACGGTAGGGGTTATTCTGGGCAACGGATGGTACAACCAGAGGGATCGTACCATTGAAGGCTGTATGTGGTATGATACGCCTCGTTTGTTACTTCAACTCGAAATAGAATACGATGATGGAAGCCGCGAAACCATACAGACAGATCCTTCATGGAAATGTACCACTGGACCTATATTACATGATGCCATTTTTACCGGGGAGATCTATGATGCACGCATGGAACTGGGTGAATGGAACAGGAACGGATATGATGATTCGGAATGGGAACAGGTTTTACCGGTGAGGGCGCCTACAGGTGTCCTGCGTTCGCAGCTTGCTCCTTTTGATAAAGTTACGCGTACCCTTACCCCTGATTTCAACGGAAAGAAAAACGATTCGACTTATCGGTTCACTCTTCCCGAAGTGATATCCGGATGGGCCGGAATAACCGTAAAGGGAAAAGCCGGAGATAAAGTAAAACTACGTTTTATCGGTGAAGAAGATGTTGATTTCGGGCAATTCGATACTTATATACTGAAAGGGGAAGGAACGGAACGTTGGGAGCCCCGCTTTACATGGCATGCATTCCGTTTTATAGAAGTGATCACCAAAGATGTGGAAATGAATGCCCAAAGCCTCGTGGTGAAGGTGGTAAATACCGATCCTGCCAAAGCCGGTACTTTTGAGTGTTCCAACGAAATATTCAATGCCGTGAATAAAGCATATATCCTTACCCAGGAAGGAAATTTCCACGGTAGCGTCAGCAGCGATTGTCCGCACCGGGAAAGACTAGCCTATACGGGCGACGGACAGGTAATTGTGGAAAGTTCGATACTTTCTTTCGATATGACACAATTTTACCGGAAATGGTTCGACGACATGGATGATGCCCGTAACAAAAAAACAGGTTATGTTCCACATACGGCGCCTTTTGGCGGAGGTGGGGGAGGACCGGCGTGGGGTTCGGCTTACCTGATCATGCCATGGGCTTATTTTTGTTATTATGGTGACACCTTATTATTAAAGCAGCATTATCATGGAATGAAACAATGGGTGGAATACCTGAAAACACGAACGGACGAAAACGGTATTGTCGTCAGGGAGGAGCCAAACGGCTGGTGCCTGGGTGACTGGTGTACTCCGGATAAAGTACAGATTCCCGAACCGTTGGTCAACACCGCTTATTATTACCATTCTACCGATCTGATCGCTAAAATAGCAGCCGTATTGTCCGAAAAGGAGGATCATGTCTATTTTACCCGATTGGCCGCTCAGATCAAGTCAGATTTTAACCGGAGATTCTTTAATCCAGAAACGAATCATTATTGGGAAGGACGGCAGGGTGCTGATGTATTCCCGTTGGCATTCGGTATGGTACCCGAAGAAAACAAAGAAGCCGTTTTCAATGCCTTACTGGGTCATTTAAAAGCTATCGGTGATCATTTTGATACGGGAATCCTGGGTACTCCTTTACTGTTGAAGGTATTGACGGAAAATGGCAGAATGGATATTGCTTACCGGATCATGAATCAGCAGGATGCTCCCGGATACAGTTATTTATTGGATGATAAGTATTCCTGTTTATGGGAACGCTGGAACGGAAGAGCCTCGCGTAACCATCCCATGTTTGGCAGCGTGGTCGCCTGGTTCTATAATTCCCTTGCAGGAATTCGTTTCGACGAAGAAAACCCCGGTATGAAGCATATGATCATTGCTCCTCACCCGGTCGATGACCTTACTTTTTGCAAAGCATCCTACCAGTCCCTGTATGGAACGGTCCGGTCGGAATGGGAACAAACGCCGGATAAATTTGAACTGACTGTTGAAATTCCGGCAAATAACACCGCCACGATACATATGCCGGATAAATTCAAAGGCGATACCGAAATAATAGAAGTCTCTTCCGGTACCTATCGTTTTTCTGTAAAAAAAGCTTATTAGAGCGTCTTTTTGTTATAATTTAAAAGAACTATGTATGATTTAATATGTATTTTTATGATATTATTACTAATCGACAGATTGTTATCAACAATATGATAAAAATGATAAAGATATCCTGATAAAAAATGTATTTTTGTCCTGTTTGTTTTTAATTTAAATTATTAAAAAAGTATATGGAATTATTATCTAAAAGATTAGCCAGTCTTTCCGAATCGCAAACCATGGCCATGAACCAAAAAAGCCAGGATTTGCAGGCGCAAGGTATTGATGTGGTGAACCTGAGTGTAGGTGAACCTGATTTCTTTACTCCCGATCACATAAAACAGGCTGCCAAAGAAGCGGTAGACCAGAATTATTCGTTTTATTCTCCCGGCGATGGTTACATGGACCTGAGAAAGGCAGCAGCGGCTAAATTTAAGAATGAAAATAATTTAGATTATACTCCCCAGCAGATCATTGTTTCCAACGGAGCCAAACATTCGCTGGCCAATGCCATCATGGCGGTGGTGGATGATGGCGATGAAGTCATTGTTCCTGCTCCATATTGGGTTACTTACGTAGAGCTGGTAAAATTAGCCGGCGGAAAGAATGTAGTGATCCAGGCCACAATTGAAAACGATTATAAGGTAACGCCTGCCGAACTGGAAGCAGCCATTACCCCTAAAACCAAAGCATTTATCCTTTGTTCGCCTTCGAATCCTACCGGTAGTGTATACACCAAAGAGGAATTGAAAGCGATCGCAGGTATCATTGCTAAACATCCCCGCATTATGATCATTGCCGATGAAATATACGAGCATATCAATTTTGTCGGGAAACACGAAAGCATTGCCCAATTTGACAATGTTAAAGACCGTACCATTATCATCAACGGCGTATCCAAATGCTATGCCATGACCGGATACAGGATCGGTTTTATGGCTGCTCCGTTATGGGTGGCTAAAGCATGCTCGAAACTGCAGAGTCAGTTTACTTCCGGACCTTCATCCATTGCACAGCGCGCTGCGGTAAAAGCATTGACTGAACAAACTTCCTTTACCGAGGATATGAAAGGCGTGTTTAAACGTCGTCGTGACCTGGTACTGCAAGGCTTATCTGAAATTCCGGGACTGAAATATAACATCCCGCAGGGGGCGTTTTATGTATTCCCTGATGTAAGTTATTATTTTGGAAAGAGTGATGGCGAAACCACAATTAAAGATTGCTCGGATATCAGCCTGTACCTGTTAGGTAAAGCCTATGTGGCTACCGTTCCCGGAGACGCATTCGGCGAACCAAAGTGTATCCGTTTATCTTATGCCACATCCGACGAAAAATTGAAAAAGGCAATGGCATCCATGAAAGAAGCCTTTGCGAAGTTGAAATAAAAGATCAACGAACACGGGTAGATAGCTTTCAGGTGTTTATCCGTGTTTTCTTTTTATGAACATAAACAAAACTATTATTGTTATACTGATATACGTTGGCAAATTATCACCAACCACTAATCACTGAAATGAGCGACCGATATATGCAGCGGGGTGTTTCAGCTGCGAAAGAAGATGTACACCAGGCCATAAAAAATATAGATAAAGGATTATATCCGAAAGCTTTTTGTAAAGTATTACCCGATATTCTTGGCGGCGATCCGGAATATTGTAATATCATGCATGCTGATGGTGCAGGTACCAAATCATCATTGGCATATATGTACTGGTGTGAAACCGGTGACTTATCCGTATGGAAAGGAATTGCACAGGATGCACTTGTCATGAATACCGATGACCTGCTTTGCGTAGGGGCAGTCGATAATATATTGGTTTCCTCAACCATCGGGCGTAACAAACATTTGATTCCCGGGGAAGTAATTGCTGCCATTATCAATGGAACCGAAGAACTCGCTGAACAGTTGCGCAGCTTCGGAATGCAGATTCACTTATCCGGAGGCGAAACGGCTGATGTCGGTGACCTTGTACGTACTATTATTGTAGATTCGACGGTTACCTGCCGTATGAAACGAAGCGAGGTCATTACCAATGAAAACATTATGGCCGGGGATGTCATCGTCGGGTTGTCGTCTTCAGGGCAGGCCACATACGAAACGGCTTATAACGGCGGGATGGGCAGTAACGGGCTTACTTCCGCACGTCATGACGTGTTTGCCAAATACCTGGCAGCCAGATACCCGGAAAGTTATGACCATGCAATGGATAATGGCCTGATATATGCCGGTACTTACCGCCTGACTGATGCTATCAAAGGATTGGATGTCGATGCCGGAAAGCTGGTGCTTTCTCCGACACGCACTTACATTCCGGTAGCCCGGAAGATATTACAGGAAATGCGTCCGGTGATTCACGGGATGGTACATTGTTCCGGAGGAGCACAAACCAAGATCTTGCATTTTGTAGACCAGCTTCATATTATTAAAGACAATCTGTTCGATATCCCGCCATTATTTCGAATTATTCAGGAACAGTCCGGTACATCATGGCGCGAAATGTATCAGGTATTTAATATGGGACACCGTCTGGAGATATATCTTCCGCAGGAATATGCCGGACAGATCATACAGGTCGCCGGATCTTTTGGTATCGAAGCAAAAGTAGTAGGCAGGTGTGAAGCGTCTGATCAGAAAAAATTAACCATCAAGACGGAAAACGGAGAATTTGAATATAGGTAGATGTTTGTTCGTGTTTTCCCGGATAAATGATTTACTGTATAAATAACATTAAAAGAATCTGTAATCAATTTTATTGATGAATAAAATAGTTGAAAAATGCTTTATTTTTCGGCAGTCTGGTATTCTTAGTGTAAAAAATACCTAATTTTGCACCCTTTTAATTTACGGAAGTTATTTCCACAATTATTTCTTAAATATTATTATAAAAACAAATAAAAAATGAATGCGTTATTTTGGATCGTCCCGGCTGCTTCATTACTTGCTTTGGGGTTTGCTTATTATTTTTTTAAGCAGATGATGAAAGAGAGTGAAGGAACAGCCACCATGAAAGAAATTGCACAACATGTTCGGGTGGGTGCTATGTCATACCTTAAACAACAATACAAAGTGGTGATTAAGGTATTTATTGTATTAGCGGTTGTTTTTGCTGTAATGGCTTATTTCGGACTGCAGAACCCCTGGGTACCGTTTGCTTTTCTTACCGGAGGCTTTTTTTCAGGTCTGGCTGGTTTTTTTGGTATGAAAACGGCTACCTACGCTTCGGCACGTACGGCTAATGCAGCTTCTCATTCTCTTGACAAAGGTTTGAAAGTAGCTTTCCGTAGTGGAGCTGTAATGGGACTTGTGGTTGTAGGACTCGGATTACTGGATATTTCGTTATGGTATCTGGTACTTAATCATTTTATCGATGCTACCGGAGCGCAGAAGCTGGTGATCATCACCACCACAATGCTTACTTTTGGTATGGGTGCTTCTACTCAGGCTTTGTTTGCACGTGTAGGCGGCGGTATTTATACGAAGGCAGCCGACGTAGGTGCCGACCTCGTAGGTAAAGTTGAGGCCGGTATTCCTGAGGATGATCCGCGTAATCCTGCTACCATTGCAGATAATGTAGGGGATAATGTAGGTGACGTGGCCGGTATGGGCGCTGACTTATATGAATCGTATTGTGGTTCCATTCTTGCTACTGCAGCACTTGGAGCAGCGGCTTTTGCTATTAGCGGAGAAACGGATATGCAGATGAAAGCTGTGTTGGCCCCTATGTTGATTGCTGCGGTAGGTATTGTACTTTCTATCCTTGGCATTTTCCTTGTCCGGACTAAAGAGGGTGCTTCCATGAAACAGTTGTTGGGATCGCTCGGACGTGGGGTAAATACCAGTTCGATCCTGATCGCCATCGCTACCTTTGGAATTCTCTATGTTCTTCAGATGCAGAACTGGTTGGGTGTTTCATTCTCTGTGATCACAGGTCTTCTCGCTGGTATAATCATCGGGCAGGCTACGGAATATTACACTTCCCACTCATATAAGCCGACCCAGAAAATTGCTGAAAGTTCCAATACCGGACCTGCCACAGTGATCATTTCCGGTTTGGGATTAGGAATGGTTTCTACAGCTATACCGGTGTTGACTATTGGTGTAGCTATTATTTTGTCTTTTCTTTGTGCCATCAATTTTGATGTAGCCAATATGCTTACTGCTGAAAACCTTAGTATGGGGCTTTACGGCATTGGTATTGCTGCCGTTGGTATGCTGTCGACATTGGGTATTACACTGGCAACTGATGCTTATGGTCCTATTGCTGATAATGCAGGTGGAAATGCGGAAATGAGCGGTTTGGGACCTGAAGTACGTAAACGTACGGATGCTTTGGATGCACTTGGTAATACAACAGCTGCTACCGGAAAAGGATTTGCTATTGGCTCGGCTGCACTCACGGCACTGGCGCTGTTGGCTTCCTATATTGAAGAAATAAAGATGGCCATGCAACATGCCGGTAAAACAGTTCTGGAAGGAACCACTAAATTGATCTCCGAAGCAGGAATCCTTGATTTTATGGATTATTATCAGATTACTTTGATGAACCCTAAGGTGCTGGTGGGCGTTTTTGTAGGTTCCATGATGGCCTTTCTTTTCTGTGGCTTGACCATGAATGCGGTAGGTCGTGCAGCACAAAGTATGGTAAATGAAGTTCGTCGTCAGTTCCGTGAAATCAAAGGAATACTTACCGGAGAAGGAAAGCCCGATTATGCCCGTTGTGTTGAGATCTCTACAAAAGGAGCACAACGTGAAATGATGTTGCCTTCTATTCTGGCGATCATTGCTCCTGTTGCTATGGGACTGGTATTTGGTGTTGCCGGTGTAATGGGATTATTGGTCGGCGGGCTAGGTGCCGGTTTTGTATTGGCCATTTTCATGGCTAATTCAGGAGGTGCATGGGATAACGCTAAGAAATTTATCGAGGAAGGTAATTATGGAGGAAAAGGTTCAGACAACCATAAAGCCACTGTAGTAGGAGATACAGTCGGGGATCCTTTCAAGGATACATCCGGACCGAGCTTGAATATCCTGATCAAGTTAATGAGTATGGTTGCCATTGTTATGGCAGGCCTCACATCAGCCTGGAGTTTATTTTAAGCCTTCTAACGGCAGATTAGATAACGAAAAGGTGTCTCAAAACGAGACGCCTTTTTTACGCGGTCATTCTCCCAAATACTTTATCGATCTTGTTGATAACCAGTAAAATATCCGACAATCGTTCCGGAGAATTGGAAGGGGATGTTTTTTGTTCTTGGCTCATAAGCATCAATTTTATTTAAACTTTATTACTATCGAATCGAAGAAAAATATTAATATCACCCGTAGTGCATTTATAAAAATGGAAAAAGTTGTTTATTAATCAAATAAATGATTGTATTTAAACGACTGCCAATCAATTAAATATATGAACAACTTCAGTGTAAATTACGAAAAAATATTATAAACATTGCAGAAATTTGAAAGTAAAATGAACTTTTTGAATCAAATCCGAAAGCCAAAATTATCAGATATTGAGTTGATAGCAATCGATTTAACCTCTGAATATATGAGCATTGATTCAGAATATCAATTATTTAGCACTCTCCAGGCAGGATTATTTGATAAAATAGAATGGAGTGTCTATAACAGAAGAAAGCGCAAGTTATTTTATCACAGGGAATCCATTCGTAAAAAAATGGCCAGTCAAATATCCTCTAAGGATTATTACATAGTAGACAGCATGCCATTAGAAATTTGTAAATTAAGCAGAAGTTCACGAAATAAAATTTACAAAGAAAGCTACCACACATCCCCAGGTAAAGGATATTGCGCTTCGCAGAAGAACCATTACTATGGTTATAAACTTCATGGGGTTTGTACCATTGATGGGGTGTTTACGGATTTTGACTTAACTCAAGCTTCTGTTCGCGATATCCATTATCTCAAGGATCTAAAGCAAATATATTCAGACTGTGTGATCTTAGGCAATAAGAGTTATTTAAGCATTGATTATCAGGTGGATTTATTTTTATCAAATCAAATTAAACTTGAAGTTCCTATGCGAACAAATCAGAAAGATTATAAACCGCAGGCTTTTATATTTAAAAAATCACGAAACTGCATTGAAACACTGTTTTCTCAATTGTATGACCAATTCATGATTCGTAGAAACTATGCCAAATCGTTTGATGGATTCAAAAATAGGATACTCTCTAAAATCATAAAACTGACAGTTATTCAATTGATTAATAGATTAAACAAAATAGGGATTTATTCTAATTTATAGCAAATTGTTGATATTTTTTACAGTTTGTCATATGGTGGTAAGATGTTTTGTGTTGACGCTAAAAGCAGATGTGGTATTTAAAAAATACCTATATAAACAATTAGATAATTTTATTTATAGGTCAGCGACTATGGCCGTGTGAATAAAAAACTTTATATACTTTTGTTAAGTTTAAGGAAATAATAGGTTCGTTGATGGAATCAACAAGAGCGAGCGATTTAAAATCATTTGAGGATATATATTTAACATATTTTTCTGGCTTGTATAATTATGCGTTTACCATTATTAAGGATACCAATGAAGCTAAGGATGTCGTTAGCGATGTATTTATGAAGTTATGGGAAGAACGAAATACAAGAATTATAGATCTTTCTTTAAAAGCATATCTTTTCAAAAGCGTTTACAACCGTTGCCTGAATGTATTAAAACATAAGAAAGTCAATGATAAATATGAAAACTATCTTAATCATCTTAAATTTCTGATCGAAGACGAAAGGGATTATCCGTTATCCGGTCTGATTGAAAACGAGCTAGCAGAAATCATACAGCAATCAATTAATAAACTTCCGCAGCAGTGTCGTAGCATATTTATCATGAGCAGGTATGATAATATGTCTCATGAAGAAATTGCTAAAAAAATGAAAATCAGTATAAATACTGTTCATACACAAATCAGACGGGCATTGGGGAAATTACGGATCGAATTAAAAGACTTTTTGCCATTTCTGTTATTCTTATTCTTATGATAATGAAGTCATCTAAACTTTTTTCTCAATTTTCTTCAACAGAATAACCATAAAAGCCCTTAGAGGTCTGTAAACTAAGTCGCAGTACCCGAAGTCGAATTTGTAAGGAGGATTATGCAACAGCTCCCGATAAAGGTTATTGTGCATCCCAATCAAGCAATTATTACGGTTACAAATTGCATGCAGTTTGTACAATTGATGGTGTTTTCACTGATTTTGATTTGACGCAGGCATCAGTACATGATATTCATTTTCTGAAAAATATAAAATCAATGTATGAAAATTGTACGATTTTAGGAGATAAGGGATATTTAAGTATTGATTATCAGTGAAATTCGTTCTCGCATAATCAAATCAGACTTGAAGTGCCAATACGTAAAAGCCAAAAGAATTACAAAGCTCAACCCTTTATTTTTCGAAAATCAAGAAAGCGTATCGAAACCATGTTTTCCCAATTATGCGACCAATTTATGATTCGAAGGAATTATGCTGAATCTTTTGATGGATTCAAAAACAGAATACTATCCAAAATGCTGGCAATGACCATTATACAAATGATGAATAAATTAAATAATCGAAATATTAACAATTTAAAAACCGTTATTGCTTAAATGCACCACTGGTTAATTTATATTTCTGTATACATGTAACTTAAATATTTTTTTTGCTAAATTTTATTTTTGTTTGTCATCATTGAAGTTTCTTTTATTGTCATATAAATAATGAAAGACATCATTGAGGAAAAAGGAAAAATGGGAAGCAAAGATGCGCATGATATTACTGAAGAACTTTTGTTACGTTGTCTTGACAAAACAGCAAGTAAAGAAGAATACGAAAGAGTGCAGCAATGGGTGGTGCTATCAGCCGAAAATCGGAAATATTACCGTGAGTTACTCGATACTTTAATAATTTCCAATCTTTTAAATCCGGTAAGTCCGGATATGCAAAAACAAGTCTGGATGCAACTTGACAGTAAAATCAGAAATGTTAAAAAACCGGGGAAAACATTATTTGTTACTATGTTGAAATATGCTTCGGTTGCAGCTATTTTGGTTTTCATATTTATAACAATATTGTTTATCACTAATAAACCCGGAACAGGGAATCTTCTTATTTCTGAAACAGGGAAAGGCGAAAAAAGAATCTTGGAGTTGAGCGATGGGAGTAAAGTATGGTTAAATGAAGGAACAATATTCGAATATATGGATTTTTCAAACGAAACTATTCGTGAAGTTACTCTGGTCGGGGAAGCTTATTTTGAAATAGCTCATGATAGCGAAAAACCATTTGTAGTGAGGACAGAGGCTATGAATGTGGAAGTGCTAGGAACTCAATTCAATGTAAGGGCGTATGATCAGGATATTCTGACTGCTGTGACTTTAGTTGAGGGTTCCGTTAAAGTACGAAAGTCGGATGATAACGAAGAATTTCTATTAAACCTCGGGCAGCAATTGCGGCTTGACAGGAAAACACGGGAAACTAACATATATAATGTCGATTGCGAATTGTATTTTGCATGGAAAGAAGGCAGGGTATCCTTTGATCAGGAGACTTTTAAAAAGATACTCTTTTTCATGGAATATAACTATCAATTATCAATTATCATAAAAGATCAGGTGCTTGCTGAAAGAAAAATTACAGGCCGGTTCAATTTGGATGAGAATCCCCAAACAATGCTCAGGATATTGCAACAGTCTTTGAATTTTGAGTTTTACATTCAAAATGACACTATATTTATAAACCATTAAAAAATAGTTGCTTATGAGGTAGTTTATGAAAAATAATCAGGGAAATGCGGTTAATGTTCCCTTAATCAAATGTTTATGCAACCCTAAGTTCAAAATTATGTTATACATAGGATATTGCATCAGTCTTTGGAATTTTAAGTTTTACATTCAAAACTGTATTTATAAACCATTAAAAAATAATCGCTTATGAGGTAATTTATGAAAAATAATTAGGGGAATGTTAGCCGCATTCCCCTAGTTAAACGTTTTTGCAAATAAACCGAGTTCAAAATTATGTTATCAACAAAAACTTAACAAATGTATGAATTTATATCTTAATGATAATAACGAAAGATTTAAATCTTCAAAATTGACATGCAAAATAATTACTAAGAGTAAAATAGTTTGTATTTTGCTATGGATGAGCATTTTTACCGTTTCAGCAGAGCACTCATATTCACAATTCCAGAAAGTTCTCTTAAAATATAAAAATGTTGCCATAAAAACGGTACTTAAAGGGATTGAGAAACAAAGTGATTATTCATTTTTTTATTCTGATGAAGTAGATTTAGATAAAAAAGTTACTGTAAGTCTGGAGAGCCAGGATGTTGAAGAAGTTCTTGAAATCCTTCTCTCAGGAACAGATTTTAAATATAAGATGATAGACAATTATATTACAATCTATAAATCGGAACAAGAAGAAATACGAAAAGCGCCATTACAGCAAGGTTTCCGTATTACAGGGTCGGTGTCCGATAATGAGGGGGCACTGATGCCGGGTGTAAATGTTTTAGTACGGGGAACTTCTCTGGGAACGAATACCGATGCTAACGGGGAATACATGTTAATGGTTCCAAGTGATACCTGTGTGTTACTGTTCCGTTTTATTGGATATCAGCCGCAGGAAGCAACAGTTGGTAACCGGCGGATTATAGCTATTACCTTGCAGGAATCTGCTGCTGAACTTGAAGAAGTCGTCGTGGTCGCTTTCGGGAAACAGAAAAAAGAAAGTGTGATAGGCGCCATCTCTACCATTAACCCTTCGGATCTGAAAGTGCCTTCGAGCAATCTTACCACGGCGCTGGCCGGCAACATGGCGGGGGTCATAGCCTATCAGCGAAGCGGAGAACCCGGACAGGACAATGCCGACTTCTTTGTGCGCGGTATTACCACTTTCGGAACGAATACCAACCCATTGATACTGATCGACGGGATCGAACTTACATCAGACGACCTTTCCCGCCTCCGTCCAGACGACATCGAAAGTTTTTCGATACTGAAGGACGCTACGGCAACCGCCCTTTACGGAGCACGCGGCGCCAACGGCGTTATTTTGGTGACCACCAAACAAGGGACCGAGGGGCCTGCAAAAATCTCGTTCCGCTTTGAAAATTCCATTTCGGCGCCGACACAAAATGTAGAAATAGCAGACCCCAT
>JAISOY010000060.1 GCA_031275285.1 Bacteroidales bacterium
CGATGTCGGCTCGTCACATCCTGGGGCTGGAGAAGGTCCCAAGGGTTGGGCTGTTCGCCCATTAAAGTGGCACGCGAGCTGGGTTCAGAACGTCGTGAGACAGTTCGGTCTCTATCTGTTGTGGGCGTAGGATATTTGAGGGGGGCTGACCTTAGTACGAGAGGACCGGGTCGGACGTACCGCTAGTGTACCAGTTGTCTCGCCAGGGGCACCGCTGGGTAGCTAAGTACGGTTAAGATAAGTGCTGAAAGCATCTAAGCACGAAGCTGGCCTCAAGATGAGATATCCCTTAAGGGTCGTAGCAGACTACTACGTTGATAGGCTGCAGGTGTAAAGCCAGAGATGGCAAAGCCGAGCAGTACTAATTACCCGTGACTTTCTCAGATAAAAATATACTGTTTAGTTTTATAGTTTTCCATTATGTCTTTGATATACGGTCCGTAAGGATCGAACGGTTTCAGGTGGTTTTAGCGGCAGGGCTCCACCTCTTCCCATTCCGAACAGAGAAGTTAAACCTGCCAGCGCCGATGGTACTGCATTTGTGGGAGAGTAGGTCGCCGCCGATCTTCAGACACCCTTTCATTAAAAATGGAAGGGTGTTTTTATTTTAGCATATACAGACACCATACCAAACATACAACAATAAAAAAACCCGGTAATCACCGGGTTTTTTTCCTGTAAAGCCTCTTATCATAATTTATTCCGTATTTACCAATGCTTTTGCAAAGAGTCCGGGGGCATCGACCAACCATCTTTTACCTTCTTTCTTAAAAGGCAACTCATCAACCGGTCCTTCAACAGACGGTAATGCTGCGACTAAGCTGATCCGGGCGTTATCCCCGTTTACAACAGCTTTTGTTATTGGTGACTTTGATGATTGTAGCTTTTGCTTTACTTCAGAGGGAAGTGACAAGTCTATAAATTCCGCTCCAACACCCCATTTTTGAGCTGTTTCAGGCGTAACCATTGTTCGTACTCTCGTCACATCCCCGCTTAAGACTGCAGTGATGAAATTTTCTGCTGTTTGTTCCACTAAAGTCTTATTACTTCCACAAGCGGTAGAAAATAAGACAATAAACATCGAATAAATAATTATTCTTTTCATTGTTTTCTGTATTAAAATTAAAAAATAGAATGAACATTTGTCATTCAAATAAATATATGATGGTGTAAATATAATAATTTTAGATAGTACAAAAGATATTTTTATCAGAATCGATAGTTGTTATTGTGTTAGTTTTGTATTTAAATCAGACACAAATGAGGTAAATCATAATATGTTGAATTAGGAAAATAATAAATTTAATTTTTGGTAAAAGATCTAAAATATATAGATTATCAGGAATTTTCTTTTTATAATTGATCCTGCTTCCACCAAAATTCCGGATTTATGACTCACGCATGGAATTTAATTCTTTTTCCACTATCTGGTATGTATGGATTGAGAGTTGATCAGCATTCATATCCTTATAAGACTCATACATAATAGCAGGTAAGATATGTAATTTTATATGTTTTTTTGTCCGGAAAAAGAATCCGCTTTCAGGCAGTGCTTCGGATGATCCGTCGATTACCATAGGAATGATATCGGACTTTTGTTGTAGTGCAATAAGGAAAGCCCCTTCTTTAAATCTTTTGAGTTCTCCGGTTTTTGAACGGGTACCTTCAGGAAATATCATCACCGAATTTCCTTTCATAATGTTTTCACCACATTGCCGGATCATTTTACGCTGGCTTTTTAAACTACTTCTTTCAATCTTGATATAGCGGTTCAGATACATATTCCATCCGATAATAGGCGCCTTAAATAACGACGCTTTAGCCACCCATTTAAAATGAAGAAAACTATAATAGACGACCAGAATATCAAGCATTGATTGATGATTACTGATCATGACATATGCTTTGTTTTTTTCTACATTCTCACGACCGGTAATAGTCACTCGCCACAGGGGACTTAACCATATATAGCAAGAAGCCCAGAAACATGAAAATACATGTAATATTTTGAGTTTACGGTCAAACCAGCCTGTAAAAACACGTAAAACCACAGCTATAGGCAGAAAGGTCAGAGATGTTGTAATAAATATAATTACCAGATAAATTGTTACTAAATAATAATACATATTTTGTCTTTTATAAGATTAATATAATAATATATCTGTATGTTAAATATTTTTCAAATTTTCCGGTTTATTCCGGCAACATTGTTTATATCTTTTACCACTACCGCATGGGCAAAAGTCATTAGGTTTGATATTAGCCTTCATACCGGCCGCATTATCTACCGTGTTTTTTACAACCGGACGCCTTTTAACCCTTTGTTGGGCCCATTGCATGACGTTGGCCGGAGGACGCTCATTGGCCAATTCTTCAGCCATGAAATCCATAAAGGGAGCCACATGCCTGTAAAAATATTTTAATCCTTCGCAAAGGTAATTCAATCCAGGTTCACCTGACGGCGTATTAATGATGCGATTTTTCGGGCATTCTCCGTTGCAAGCAAATAGATATTCACATTCCTGGCAATCCCGGGGAAGCAATGTACGTTTCTCCTGTCCGAATTTAAGTTGCTTTGGTGAATACATCATGGAGACCAGTGAGTCAGTATGAATATTTCCCAATTTATAATCTGGAAAAACATAATGGTCACAAGCATAAACATCCCCGTTATGCTCAATGGCACCGGCATGGCCACAAGTTTCAGCATGGACACAGATAGAAGTCATAGATCCCACCCAATTTGCCAAGATCGAATCAAAGGTAGGGACGAAATAAGTGCCGACATCATTTAAAACCCATTCATCGAATATATTACATAAAAAAAGACCATAATCCATCGCATTAACGGACCATGGAGCCATTTTATTCAATGAATCATCTTTTCCGGATAATAAATGTAACGAATCTTCCGGCACATTCTGTGCAATTCGTTCTACAATGGGGGTAAATTGCATGTACTTGCTCCCGATACTCTTGAGAAAACGATATATTTCCAGAGGATATTTCGCATTATAATCATTTACCACGGAGAGCGTATTGAATTCAACCTGGTGTTTTACCAATAATTCAACGCCCTGCATTACCTTTTTAAAGGATGTTTTTCCTGATTTTGTTAATCGGTATCGGTCATGGATATGTTCTGGTCCGTCAATAGATATACCTATCAGGAAATGATTGTCCCGGAAGAAACAGCACCAGTCATCATCCAAAAGGGTTCCATTGGTTTGCAATATATTCTCAATGGTTTTTCCCTTACTGTATTTATTCTGCAATTCAAGTATCTTTTTATAATAATCAATACCCAACATGGTTGGCTCTCCGCCATGCCAGACAAATTGAATTACAGGAATGTTTTGGGATGTAATGTATTCGCTGATGAATTTTTCCAGGACAGTCTCATTCATTTTAAAGTGAGACGATTGCCTGTAAATTTTATCCTTTTCAAGATAATAGCAATAATGGCAATCGAGATTACATACCGGACCAAATGGCTTGGCCATAAGACTGAATGCAACCGGGATTGACTGATAAGTATGCTTCATTATTCAAAGGTAGAAGCTATTGTGTTAAGGTTGAGACGGCGTTTTTCTTTGCCACAAGAATGCCAGTCCCATTCCGGATATAATATGCCAGATTCCCCACCATGCTGCAACAAAAGCCATTCCACCAAGACCATCAAAAAGTTTCGGATTAAAAATAAGTACCAGACCCAGGCCTGAATTCTGGATTCCGGTTTCGATAGTGATCGAACGTACATCTTTCCAGGAAAGTCGTGTGATCCGTCCCGAGGTATAACCGGTCAATAAGGCTACAGTATTGTGCAGGATGACAATAAGGCCGATCAGATGGATATATTTCACGAAATAACTGAAATTGGCCGCCAATGCCATAACAATAAAGCCAATAAAGGCAATGATGGATAATATTCCCATCGGTTTGATCAGTTTCCGGGTGATTTTTGGATAATGACGGGCGAACAAGATACCTAGAACAATAGGTATCCCAAGCAAAATAAACACAGTTTGCGCCATTTCCCAAAAACTGATTTCGATAGGAATAACTTCTCTTGATGTGTTAAAATAAAGATTTCCCCAAAAGGAAAAATTTAGAGGAGTCATCACGACACAAGCTAATGTGGAGAATGCAGATAGACTGACTGATAGCGTTATATTTCCTTTGGCCAGTGTAGTAATGAAATTGGATATATTCCCTCCGGGACAGGCAGCCACTAAAATCATTCCCATGGCGACCGACGGTGAAAGTATCGGACGAAGGATTAATAATAGCAAAAATGTTACAGCCGGCAATAAAATAAATTGGGAAACAGCACCAACAATAAAACTTTTAGGCTTTTTTACTACATCCTTAAAGTCTGAAAAGTTCATACGAAGGGCTATCCCGAACATCACAAAAGCCAAAATGATGTTCATTAATTTTAAAGAACCCGGCGTAAAATTCAGCCTGATATCGTCCAGAACCAGTAATGATGACATTATAAAATATATAATTCAGATTAACAAATACCCGGCTAAAATACACATAAAAATAGGAAGACAGAAAATAAACTCCTTATTTTTAACAAAAATAACAGAACAAATGGTAGAAATATCGCTTAAGTTATCTATTTTTGATGGATGAAAAAATTAAATGCTTTCAATTATAAATACAACATAAAATGCAAAACAATAGAAGAGTTTTTCGTGCGGTAGCCATGCTATCTGTTATTTTTTGTTTGATCTCCTGTGGGAGTGGTACTAAAAAAGATAAAGCAGGTATTACTAAATCCGATTTCGGACAATTTAAGGGGCAACCTGTTGAATTATATACCCTGACCAATCATCAGGGGGTGGTCATGAAAGTAACCACTTACGGAGGAACCATCACTGAATTACATGTTCCGGATAAAAACGGAAAAATGGGCGATGTAGTACTGGGGTTTGATAAGTTGGATGGATATATTAGCCCAGCTTACGAGAAAAGCAACCCGAATTTCGGTGCCATTATCGGACGTTACGGGAATCGTATAGCCAAAGGTAAGTTTACCTTGGATGGTGTGGAATATACTTTGGCAACCAATAATGGGGAAAACCATCTACATGGTGGAAATATAGGATTCAACAGAGTGGTATGGAATGCAAAAGCCATTCCCGGAGAAAAAGAAAACAGCCTTGAACTTACCTATCTGAGTAAAGATATGGAGGAAGGTTATCCCGGCAACCTGCAAGTAACCGTAACATATACCCTGACAGATGCCAATGAATTAAAAATCAATTATAAGGCCACTACAGACAAGGCAACTCCGTGTAACCTGACCAATCATACTTATTTTAACCTTTCTGCCCTCAAACAACCGACCAATGCCAATCATGAGCTGGTTATTTTAGCGGATAAGTATACCGAAGTGGATGGTGGGCTGATACCTACAGGAAATCTTCCGGATGTAGCCGGAACCCCAATGGACTTTACTACACCTCATAAAATCGGAGAACGCATCGATGCTGATTTTGAACAATTGAAGCTGGGCGGAGGATATGACCACAATTGGGTATTGCGTAACAATACAGGTTCGTTGGCTTTGGCTGTAACAGCTTATGAGCCGGAAAGCGGCCGGTTCATGGAGGTTTTTACCACAGAACCCGGGGTTCAATTTTATGCAGGAAATTTTCTGGATGGTACATTAGTTGGTAAAGGTAATATCAGGTATGATAAACGTGCAGGTTTTTGTCTGGAAACGCAACATTTTCCGGACTCTCCCAATCAGCCGGATTTCCCATCGACCATATTGCAACCAGGAACCACCTATCAAACTCAGACCATTTATAAATTTTCTACAAAATAAATTTTCGTAAGATCAGGTTTTGTCTGTTATTTGTATAGATGTCGGTAACACATTTACAAAAATAGCCGTTTTTGAAAATGATGATATGAAAAATGTTGTAACATTTTCTTCCGGTAGTCCGGAAAAAATGTTACAGCATTTTTCGTCATTGCCTCGTTTTAGTGCAGGTATCATGTCTGTTGTAGGAAATGTGGATGGCGATATTGCCAATGTGCTGTCATCAAAAGTCGATTTTTATATCGAATTGACTGCGCAGACGCCGCTTCCTATCAAAAATTTGTATAAAACGCCTGAGACGTTAGGTAAAGACCGGTTAGCGGCTGTTATAGGAGCTTATTGCCAGTATCCGGGGAAAAATATCCTGGTGGTAGATGCAGGAACAGCCCTGACTTTTGATTTTATTGATAAAACCGGAAATTATCATGGTGGAAATATTTCTCCCGGCATCAATATACGATTTCGAGCTTTACATGATTATACACAAAGATTACCATTGGAAGAACGGACCGCTGATTTTCCCATGTTTGGAAATTCAACCAAAACGGCTATTATCGCTGGTGTTCAAAATGGTATCATTTTTGAAGTGAGTAGTTATATCAATCATTTGAAAAGAAAATACGGGGAAATGGTTTTTATATTCTCAGGAGGGGATGCAATTTTTTTTGCAGATAAGATGGAAACACCTATTTTTGTAGAATCGAATTTGGTGCTTATCGGACTAAATGAGATAGTAAAGTATAATTTAAGAAGAGAGTAACAAAATCTTATCCCGGTCGATTCGGGATAATTAATAAAGGAGAGTATAACAATGAAGAAAATCGGTTATAAATTTTTAGGAATAGTATCTGTCGGTCTTTTTATGGTACTTTCGGTTTCGGCACAGCCGGGATCTGTAACAGGTACGAAATTTGGAAGGGGACAGGACAGTATAGATTGTAGGAGAGATTTGTCTTTATTTGCCGGAGACTATCAGCATAAAAATTATAAAGATGCCATTGTTTACTGGCGTAGACTGATGAAGAATTGTCCGCAATCGTCTCCGAATCTGATACCCAGAGGGTTGACGATGTATAAGGATTTTATATCCAAAGAATTGGATCCGTCAAAGAAAGATGCTTTAGTAGATACCTTGATGCAGGTTTATCAAATTGGTATCGAAACACGTCCCAACAAGGCGAATTTAATGGTCAATAAGTTGCAGGACATGGAACGGTATGCCAATGAAACACCGGCACAAAAAAAGAGATTGTTGACTGCCTCAGAGGAGTATATGAATCTTGAAAAGGAGAAGTCACAACCGCGGAGTATGGTAACTTATATGAAAACTTCGATAGAATTGAACAACGAGGGTGCGTTAACCGATGAAGAGTTGTTGGATAATTATACCAAGGTGAGTGATGTTCTAAATGCAGCTTTAAAGAAAACATCTGACGAAGAATTGGCGAAAGCCCGTGATCAGATAGATGATGCTTTTGCTAAGAGTCCTGCGGCTAACTGTGAAAATTTAGCCAAAATATATGGACCTAAATTCGAAACTGATAAAAATGACCTTGAGTTTCTTAGCAAGTTGACCAGGTTGCTCAACAGGAATGAGTGTACCGATTCCGAATTATTCGAAAAAGCAGCAGAGCAACAGGTCGCTTTAGACCCGTCCGCTGCCGCAGCATACAATATGGCCAAGTTATTTTTCAGGAAAGGTAATTTTGAAAAATCTCTTGAGTACTTCGAGAGTGCCATAGAACATGAAAAAGATCCGATTGACAAGGCTAATTATTACTGTCAGATGGGTAATGTGTTGTTGGACAAAATGCAGAAATATACTGAAGCAAAAAATGCGCCCTTGAAGCAAGTAAATTGCGTCCTGATTGGGGAGAACCTTATGTGTTGTTGGCAAATATTTATCTGGTTGGTCCAAAGTGTGGGGAAGAAGACTTTCAAAAAGCGCAGATCTACTGGGTTGTTGTTGATAAGTTAACCAAAGCAAAAACTGTGGATCCTGAATATGGTGAAAGAGTAAATCAATCTATAAGGGATTATACTAAATTCTTTCCCAATAAGGAAGACGCATTTTTCTATGATATTAAAGAAGGAACAACCGTTACTGTCGGATGTTGGGTTAATGAGACAACGAAAGCACGGTTCTGATTTTCAGAATATAAATTAACAGTAAACCCTCAGGATAAATGTGTCCTGAGGGTTTATGTGTAAATATATCTTTATGAGACAATGGTTTAGTCTTTTTATTGTAACAGTCTTTATTTTCATAGGATTTAATTCCTGTAAAAATGATATGGAGGTCATCAACAAGATTATAGATCCGGAAGAAGAACCGGATATGGTCGCTTATAATGTTGACATAACATATTCGGATTCTGCCCGTCTGCAAATGAAGCTGACCTCGCCATTTGTCAAACAATTTACCGAAGCCAAAGAACCCCGGGATGAATTTCCTGAAGGTTTACATGTCTGGTTTTTTGAGAAAGACGGTGAAACCAGGGGAGAGATCACTGCGAACTGGGCTATGCATGATAGAACAACAAATATTTGGGAAGCAAGAAGTAATGTCGTCATTATTAGTTCTGACGGCAGGAAAATTGAAAATGAACAAATGTTCTGGGATCAGGAAAAAGGCGAAGTGTATTCGAATATTTCCACGAAAATTACATTTCCAAATGGATCTATACAGGTTGGAAAAAAAGGAATATGGGCGCTTCAGGATTTTTCTGATTATAGATTACGGGAAGCCAGCGGACCAATTAAATTCAATACAAAGCAACCTGAAACAGAATAGTTATGAGTCCTTCTCTATGGGTCGTTGTTTCTCTTATTTTTGCTGCATTTTTTTCCGGCTTGGAAGTAGCCTTTATCTCTTCCAACAAATTACGCGTAGAGTTAGATAGAAAACAAGGGAAATTTTCATCAGGGATTATCAGTATTTTTATGAATAATCCCGGGCAGTATTTGTCTACCATGCTGGTTGGTTATTGTGTTGCTCTGGTCGTATATGGTATATTTATGACTGCAGCATTATGGAATATCCTTGTAGCATATATTCCGACACTCGTACTTCCTGTGTTGGTTTTAATTGTTGTTGCTGCACTCCTTTTTTTTATAGTAGTTGAGTTGGTTTCCAGGGTTTTATTCCAGATAAATCCCAATGTTTCATTAAATATTTTTGCCATACCATTATTGGTTTTTTACATCTTATTGTATCCTATTCCTAAGATAATCATTGGTATTGCAAATATTTTCCTACGCATATTTACAAAATTCGACCCTCAGAAAAGTGATAAAGAGAATGTATTCAGGAAGGTTGACCTGAATAATTTTACCAGTGAGGTCCAACCGGTAGCCAAAAGTGAACAGGATGCTGAACATGAGATAAAGATATTCCAGAATGCGATCGATTTTTCTTCCGTTAAGATTCGTGATTGTATGATTCCCCGTACGGATATTGTTGCTGTTGACGAGAATACGTCTATACTGGATCTGAAGCAGAAATTTATTGATACAGGAGTGTCAAAGATCATTGTCTATACGGAAGATATAGATAACATTATTGGTTATGTTCATTCAAAAGAGTTATTTAAAAATCCGGAATCTATCCAATCGATGACAAATCCTATCACGTTTGTTCCGGAAACAATGTCTGCCAACAAATTGATGCAACTTTTTATGTGTGAACATAAGAGCATTGCCATTGTAGTAGATGAATACGGAGGAACTTCCGGTTTGCTTACCCTGGAAGATCTGATTGAAGAGATCTTCGGCGATATTGAGGATGAGCATGATAAGGATAATTTGGTGGAAAGGAAGGTAAATGATCATGAATATCTTCTTTCCGGAAGACTCGAAATAGAATATATCAATGAAACTTTTCATCTGGATATACCGGAAAAAGATGATTATGATACGTTGGCCGGCTTCATTTTATATCATCATTTAAACTTTCCATTGGCAGGAGAAGTAATAGAAATAGAACCATATACTTTTATTATCAGGAAAATATCCAATACACGGATTGATTTGGTTCAAATGATCATCAATAAAAAATAACATTCAATGAGTGAGTTAATTATTAGTGGGATACAACAAATGGGTGTCGGTATACCCGATGTACATCAGGCCTGGAAATGGTACCGCGAGTATTTTGGCGTAGATATACGTATTTTTGAAGAAGCTGCTGTTGCAGCATTAATGCTTCCGTATACCGGTGGAGAGCCTCGTGAACGACATGCTGCCCTGGCCATCAATCTACAGGGTGGTGGTGGTTTTGAAATCTGGCAATACCGGGGAAGAATACCACAGCCTCCTGCATTTCAGATACTCCCTGGCGATTTAGGTATTTATTCCTGCAAAATAAAATGTAAGGATATAAAAGCTACCCATGATTTTTACCTGCAAAAGAACGCTAAGGTAACTCCCATCTATAAAGATCCGTCAGGAAGTGATTTTTTTTACATCACAGATCCTTATAATAATATTTTTCAGGTTGTTAAAGGAAATGAATGGTTTTCTTCCGGTGCTTTTCCCACAGGAGGGGTGTATGGTGCTGTGATCGGTGTCAGTGATGTCGAAGTTTCTAAAAAATTCTATGCGGATATTTTAGGATATGATACTGTTGTATATGACCAGACCGGAAATTTCGAGGATATGGATCAATTATCGGCTATGCCAAATCAATACCGTCGGGTATTGTTAAATCACAGTAAACCGCGTAAAGGAGCATTTAGTAAGCTGTTAGGTCCAAGTCAGATAGAATTGATTCAGGTCATAGATCGTACGCCAAGGAAAATTTTTGAAGGACGTTTTTGGGGAGATCTGGGATTCATACATTTATGTTTTGATATAAATGGAATGGATATTATGCGTGCTAAATGTAAATTGGCCGGATATCCCTTTACAGTTGATACTTCAGCCAACAGTGATACTTTTGATATGGGAGAGGCTGCCGGTAGTTTTGCTTATATTGAGGATCCGGACGGAGGCCTGATAGAATTTGTGGAAACACATAAATTACCTATTCTTAAGAAAATCGGATGGTACCTGAACCTTCGTAAGCGGAATCCTGAAAAAGCACTTCCGGGCTGGATGCTGAAGGCCTTACGCTTCAATAGAGTGAAAAATTAACCGACATGTAAATAATCAGATGGGTGAAATAGCTATGCACCCTGTCGGCACACTCATTGTAATGAATAATAGACATGATGTATTCCATGTGGCCATTGAAAAATAATTTTTATTCACATGAAATGTCCATAAACATAGCGGTATACCCACATTCATGAACAGAATAGGACATTACATGTATCCATTAAAAATCAAATTTTATTCACATGAAAAAATATAAAAGGTATTTAATTACTTCAGCTTTACCTTATGCCAACGGGCCGGTACATATCGGACATTTGGCAGGAGTATATGTTCCCGCCGACATCTACAGCCGGTATCTGCGTTTAAGGGGACATAATGTTGTATTTGTAGGCGGCAGTGACGAACATGGTGTTCCTATTACCATAAAGGCACGGCAGGAAGGGGTATCTCCCCAGGAAATTGTTGACCGTTATCACACGCTCATCAAAAACTCGTTTGAACGTTTTGGGATCTCATTCGATATATACTCCAGGACTACTTCTGAGATACATCATCAAACTGCTTCGGAATTTTTTGAAACACTATATGATAACAGTAAATTTGTTGAAAAAGAATCAGAGCAATATTACGATGAGGAGGCCCGTCAGTTTTTAGCAGACCGCTATATTACGGGAACTTGTCCTCATTGTGGTAATGAACGGGCATATGGTGATCAATGTGAGCAATGTGGTACTTCTCTTAATGCAACAGACCTGATCAATCCGCGTTCTACATTAAGTGGTTCTGTCCCTGTACTTAAAGAAACAAAACACTGGTATCTTCCACTTGATGAATATGAACCCTTCCTGAGAAAATGGATTCTTGAGGAGCATACTGAATGGAAACCAAATGTTTCCGGACAATGTAAATCATGGCTTGACCTGGGCTTACAGCCCCGTGCTGTTACCCGGGATTTGGATTGGGGAGTTCCTGTTCCGGTTAAGGGTGCTGAGGGGAAAGTATTATATGTATGGTTCGATGCGCCTATCGGATACATATCCAATACAAAAGAACTGTTACCTGATACATGGAAAGATTACTGGAAATCCGACGATACCTGTATGGTACATTTTATCGGAAAGGACAATATCGTATTCCATTGCATCATTTTTCCGGCAATGCTCAAGGCCGAAGGGTCCTATATCCTGCCACAAAATGTTCCTGCCAATGAGTTCCTGAACCTTGAAAACGATAAGATATCCACCTCCCGGAATTGGGCTGTATGGTTGCATGAATATCTGGATGATTTTCCAGGAAAGGAAGATGTTTTGCGGTATACATTAACAGCAAATGCTCCGGAAACCAAAGATAATAATTTCACATGGAAGGATTTCCAGGACAGAAATAACAATGAACTGGTTGCTATTTACGGTAACTTCGTCAACAGGGCATTAGTACTGACCCAAAAGTATTTCGGGGGATTGGTCCCTGAAATAGGCCATCTTACGGACTACGATAAAGAAGTACTGGCAGGGATAAAGACCATCCGGCATCATGTGGAAAATGCCATTGAGAACTACCGATTCAGGGAAGGGCTTAAGGAGACCATGAATCTTGCCCGGTTGGGAAACAAATACCTGGCCGATACAGAGCCGTGGAAGTTGATCAAGACTGACGAAGCCCGGGTCCAAACCATATTGAATATATCTTTACAATTGGCCGCAAATATGGCCCTGCTTTCCGAGCCTTTTCTCCCTTTCAGTTCTGAAAAACTGAAAGAGATGCTTCATTTGCCCGTAATACCTTGGGATAAAATTGGAGACGATGATTTACTTCCTAAAGGCCATCAACTCAATAATCCCTCACTATTGTTCGAGAAAATTGAAGATGATGCAATAGAAAAACAGTTGAAACGGCTTGCTGATACGAAAATTGCCAATGAAAAAAATGCCTACCAAGTTGCTGCCGCTAAACCGAATGTGTCATTTGATGAATTTTCGTCTATGGATATACGGGTTGGTACCATCCTGGAGGCTGCCAAAGTGCCTAAAACCGATAAATTGATGCGTCTTTTGGTAGATACGGGTATCGATAAACGTACCATTGTGTCCGGAATTGCCGAATATTTTACTCCAGAGGAGTTATTAGGAAAACAGGTAAGTGTAATTGTCAATCTGGCTCCCCGCAAATTGAAAGGGATAGAATCTCAGGGCATGATCTTACTGGCTGAGGATGCTGATGGAAAACTGATATTTGTTTCTCCGGAAAAATCAGTCATCAATGGTAGTGTAGTTAAATAAGACCAAGGAATTATTTTCTTCCTCGTAATATTTCTCTTTTGCCCTTAGGCCCGGGAAGCCGTTCAACAGCATATCCTATGCTTTGTAGGTTCCGCCTTACTGCGCCTTTAGCACAGTAGGTTGTTAATACTCCTTTGGAGTGGGTGATTGAATATAATTTGGAAAAAATGTCTGTAGTCCACATTTCCGGTTGTACTTCAGGAGAAAATGCATCAAAATAGATTACATCAAAATTATTAGAAAATGCGATGTCGGTGAGGTCGCCTTTTCGTTTATTCAGGATAAAATGATCTGTAATTTTTATTGCCTGATCCCATTCGGAAGCATGTAGCTGAAGGAAAGTTTCATCAGTGGATATGTTTTTCATGATTGACCCCTCAACAGGATATAATTCTATGGCCTCATAATATGTCGGCCGGTTCAACTTTTCTGCCTGTTGTAAGGTTAAAAAGGCATTTAATCCTGTACCGAATCCGATTTCTAATACAGATACAGGATTTTTTTCGGTAAAAAGGTAACCAGCTTCAATGAAAACATGGTTAGATTCGTTAACCGCTCCGTAAGTTGAGTGGTAGTGCTCTCCGAATTGCCCGGAATAAATGGTTTTTGATCCATCCTCGGTCGTAATTACGGATAGTTGCCTTACCATTGATCCACCTGTTATGAGATGTACGATAACTTGATCATGTTGGTTTGTCCTTTCTCTTCAAAGGGAGTACTTCCTACATGTACCACCACGTCGCCTTTTTTTATGTAACCTCTTTTTTTCAAACTTTGTATGGATTCTTCAATTGCATCGTCAATGTTATCCGTTTCTTCGGCATGGTAGGCATGTGCCCCCCATATAAGCGCCATTTTCCGTACAAGCGCTTTGTTTCTGGTGAATACGAATGTTTCAGCCTGTGGACGGTGGCTGGAAATACGCATGGCTGTGTATCCGGAAAAAGTGAATATTACAATTGCTTTTGCTTTTGCCTGATCGGCCATACGACAGGCATTCAGACAAATAGAATCTGGAAGGAATGTGTGGCTGTTGAGTTCCGGCAAATTTTCCCGGTTGTATAGGAATCCATGGGTTTCCGTCCAATCGATGATTTGTTGCATGGCTTTGACGGATTCGATCGCATATTTTCCGGTAGAGGTTTCTGCACTTAACATCACAGCGTCGGCTCCATCAAGTACTGCATTGGCTACATCATTGGCTTCTGCACGGGTAGGACGGAAGTTTGAGATCATGCTTTCAAGCATCTGGGTAGCGATCACTACCGGTTTGGCCTGAACGATACACTTCTTTACAATGTCTTTTTGTATCATCGGTACACGGTCAAAAGGTACTTCGACACCTAAATCTCCGCGAGCGACCATGATTCCATTCGACGCTTCAATAATGGCGTCAATATCTTCTAAAGCTTCCGGTTTCTCGATCTTTGCAATGATACGTGCAAATTTCTTCTTGGAGCGTAACAAATCCCGCAAGGGCTGTAGATCATTTGCAGAACGGACAAAGGATAAAGCGATCCAGTCAACATTATAATCCAAAGCAAAAGCAGCATCTTTGATGTCTTTTTCAGTAAGACTGGGTAATGAAATTTTCGAGTTAGGCAGGTTTACTCCTTTTTTAGAAGTCAATAAACCGCCATAGATTACTTTTGCTGTGATTTTATCCTTTTTATCGGTTTTAACTACTTCTAACTTTATTTTTCCATCATCAATAAGAATAGCTTCTCCTATTTTCACATCTTTTGCTAAATCTTCATAGCTAATGTATAATTTCTGGGATGTAGAGATGCACTCATTAGTGACAATATTAACCAAATCACCATCCTGAAGTATAATAGCATCATTTTCAACCATTCCGATACGTAATTTCGGACCTTGCAAATCAGCCAGAATAGTCACATTTGTACGCATTTCCTGGTTTAATTCGATAATGGTTTCTATACTTTTTTTATGATCATCGTGGGTTCCATGGGAAAAATTTAAACGGCAGACATTTACTCCTGCTGTAAAAATTTCACGAAGTACTTCTTTAGAAGCCGATGCCGGCCCAATGGTGGCTATGATCTTTGTATGACTCATTTTGACAATTTAATTAATTAATGATTTACTGAAGTAATTTCAGAAGAAATGCATATTCCAATGCTGTTTCCTTATAACTTTCAAATCTTCCGGATGCTCCTCCATGTCCGGCATCCATATTGGTATATAACAATAACAGATGATGATCGGTTTTTAGATCCCGTAACTTTGCAACCCATTTTGCCGGTTCCCAATACTGTACCTGGGAATCATGAAAGCCTGTGGTAACAAGCATGTTGGGGTAATCTTGTGCTTTTACATTATCATATGGGGAATAAGACATCATATATTGGTAATATGCTTCATCTTCCGGATTTCCCCATTCTTCGAATTCCCCGACTGTTAAGGGTATTGATTTATCATTCATAGTGGTGATAACATCCACAAACGGAACGCCTGCTATCACTCCTTTGAACAGATCAGGACGCATATTGATGACTGCTCCTATCAGCAGTCCTCCTGCGCTGGCTCCCATGCCAAACAAGTGCTCTGTATCGGTATATCCCTGCTTGATCAGATGTTCGGCGCAAGTTATATAATCGGTAAAAGTATTACGTTTGTTTAACATTTTACCATTTTCGTACCATTCCCGTCCAAGGTACTGGCTACCCCGGACATGTGCTATGGCATATATAAAGCCTCTGTTGAGCAGGCTGATCCGTGATGTGCTAAAATCAGGATCCATATTGTATCCATAGGCACCATAGCCATATAATAATAAAGGGGTATGGGCATTCACCCGGGTGCTTTTCTTATATACCAGTGATATGGGAATTTCCATGCCATCAGGCGATTTGGCATATAGCCTTCTGGTAACATAATCTTCAGGATGATAATCCAATACTTCCTGTTGTTTCAGTAATACTTTTTCCCTGGTTTGCATATTGTAATCAAATATCGATAACGGGGTAGTCATGGAACAATATGAAAACCTCAATAAATGTGTATCAAAAGATGGATTGATTGATATTTCTGCTGTGTATACCTCTTCTCCGAAATTAAGATAATGCTCGTCATTATTATGCCGGGATTTGATCCTTAACTGTACTAATCCCTGTTTTCGTTCGGATAATACAAAAAAATCATTGAATATCTCTACATCTTCCAACAAGATATCCTCACGATGCGGAACAAGTTCTTTCCAATATTCTTTTCCAGTGTTCTTGACAGATGTTTCCATCAGGCGGAAGTTTTTTGCCTGGTAATTGGTAACAATGTAGAATTTATCATGATGATCGATCACCTGATATTCCATATTTTTCTCCCGTTCCTGAATCGTCCGGAATGATCCGTCAGGTTCATCGGTAGATATATACCGGTATTCTGTAGATGTGTTACTGAACATCAGCATGAAGATCATTTTGTCGGATTTTGACCGGTACACCATCAAATCAAATGTTTCGTCATCTTCAGTATAAAGATGCTTGGTTTTATTGGTTTCCAAACAGTATGACATCAGCGTCTCCGAGCGAAGTGTTTCCGGATCTTTCTGACAATAAAACAACGTTTTATTGTCGTTTGCCCATGCAGCATAACCATTGGTACCTTCTATTGTGGCATTTATCAACTTTCCTGTTTCCAGATCTTTGAAAAAGATAGTATAGGAACGACGACCGACATAATCGACACAGTATGCCAATGTTTTATTATCCGGAGTAATTTCAAAATTCCCGACATGAAAATAATCGTATCCCTGTGACAGTTCATTCCCATTTATCAGGATTTCCTCATCTGCTTCCATTGATTGTTTTTTTCGGCAAAATATAGGATACTCGGCACCTTTTTCATAACGCCGGTAATAGAAGTAACCATTTCGAAAATATGGAACCGTCTGATCATCCTGCTTGATCCGCGAGATTATTTCTTCAAACAGTTGATTTTGCAGCTCTTTAGTATCAGCCATCATTGCAGCGGTATATTCATTTTCTGCTTCAAGATATGCTTTTACTTCCGGATTATCCCGTTCGTTCAACCAAAAATACGGATCTACCCTGCTATGTCCTGCTGTTTGAAGTGTTGCTGTTTTTTTTTGAGCAATGGGTGGTTGCATATTCTTCTGCGAATTAGAATAACAAGCGCATAGAAAAATAATTATCCATAAAATCAATACGTTAGCTATCCTCATGATGTGATATGGTAAAAATAACAAAGTTATACATTTTTATCTTTTCACAAAGAGTAAATACAAGGGGGTCACTCTTTGACATTCTTCGTTTTCTCATGAATGCAATGGCTCATTACCAAACGGATCTCCGTATATGAGTATTGATCGCCCACCCTATCCTTTATAGGAGACAGGAGAAAATTGTCTTCTGCAATAGCTGCCTGGATCCAGGGACTTAATTTTTCCACTTTGTCTTGAGACAAAAGTTTCAAAACAGAGAGTTTGCCATTTTGTATATATTCAGCTAAATGAGAAATGACAGTGGATTGACTGATTTCCCGCATTTGTGCTATTTCTTCCACTGAAAAACCTTCCAGGAATAAATCATAACTTTTCTGGTTTGAATAAATATGCGGTTCATTTTCCTTCTTTTTAGAGGGAATATCTACCTTCTGTTTTGTACCCGTTTTCCCTGATACCTTTTTCCCTTCCTGGGAAATTTGTTCATATAAACCTTTACGGTCCGGAACTAAAAAATCGTTCCCATCAATCAGAGGTATGTTGTTATACCTCACTTTTTTCATGTTTTCGATGAATTGTTTTAAATCCAGTTCAAGGTTACACAGATGTTTGTAAAAGGTTTTTGCTTTTTTTACTTTGAATCCATTAATATACTGTTGTAAGGGTAACAACATCTTTTCAAGAATATTCCGGTGAAAAAACCCCACGGCTTTGTTACACCTTTCAGATAATGCATGGATATCAGTAACCGGTTGTCTTGTAATGGATCTTAACTCTGTTTTGAATCTTTCGGAAACCGATTTTAATTCATAAGCATGCGCCATCATTTCTTTCACTAAGGTATGGTATGACTGGAATTCACCGGAAGTTTTGTCATCAATCAGTTTATTTAATCTATGGGGAATAGCTGTTAGCTCCTCACAATCAAAATACAACAATAAACGGTCTGCCCAGAAATGTCGTTTTTTTTCTTCCAGTATTTGAATGAGCTCGGCCTGTTGTTTTTCACTTTTCGACATACTTACCGCTTGTCTGTTTGTTTGCACACTATCAGGAGTGATGGGCGAGAGCAGGATAATTCCTTCAAGGGAAGTGCATCGGCTCAATGCTACATAAGATTGTCCGGGAGCAAATGCATCGCCGGTATCAATTACAGCCCTTTCAAAAGTCAGCCCCTGGCTTTTATGAATCGTAATTGCCCAGGCCAGCCGGATCGGGTATTGCATAAAGGCGCCTAATTCTTCCTCTTCTATTTCCGCTGTTTCCTTGTTTAGCGTATAACGTATATTGGTCCATTTTTCCCGCTCGATTTCAATTATTTCATTTGTCCCTTCGAGTTTTATCCAGATCTGTTCGTGTTTTATCCGGGTAATGGTTCCAAGTTTTCCATTGTAGTAACGGCGGAATTCACCCGAATCATTCTTAATGAACATGATCTGTGCTCCTTCTTTTAAGGTTAAAACCATTTCAGTAGGGAGGGCATATTCCGGAAATTCTCCGGTTATTTCTCCTTCAAACCGGAATATCTCTGATGTTAATTTACCTAGTTCACGATTGTTGATTTCATCGGCCTTTGCATTACGTGTAGTGAGTGTAATGTATTTTTCTTCGGGGGGTGATTCGAAACCGGGACAATATCGTTGATTCAATATTTTCAGATCGGTTTGCGTTAATTCATTATTCCTGACACGATTCAACAAATCAACAAATAATTGCTCCCGTTGACGATATACCTTCTTCAGTTCAAGGTACACCGGCGGAATACGTTGGACCGATTTTGCATGAAAGAAGAACGGGGAAGAATAATAATCGCGTAGGATACTCCATTCGTCTTCTTTTACCACAGGAGGAAGCTGAAATAAATCACCGATATATAACAATTGAACATTTCCGAAAGGCTGGTCGTTTTTCCTGATTCGCCGTAACGATGTATCGATGGCATCCAATACATCCACACGAAGCATACTTACTTCATCAATGATCAGTAGTTCCATACGTCGTAGCATATCCAGCTTACTGCCTGACATCCTGAACCGCTCTTTGCTGTTCCTGTATTCCAGCCCGGGAATAAAAGGCTCAAAAGGTAGCTGAAAGAGAGAATGCAAAGTTACTCCCCCGGCATTGATTGCCGCAACACCGGTAGGTGCCGCTACAATGCAATTTTTATGGGTGTTTTCCCGGATATATTTCAGGAAAGTGGTCTTTCCTGTTCCGGCTTTTCCTGTAAGGAACACATGTTGTGATGTCTGGTTTACAAAATCGGCAGCAAGTTGAAAAACAGGATTATGTGTGTCAGGAGTGATCATCCAAAAGTTGTGAAAATAAGTTCATTTGTCAAAGATACATTTTTCTGTCCGGTATATGTCGGATAATATAAATAATTTGACGGTAGATTCCTTCAAACATACTATATTTGTTCTGTAACCCATTTCAGATAAAACATTATGAGGTTTTTTACTTGTTTCGTGTTATGGTCATTGCTAGGTACTTTCTGTATTACTGCTCAGGACTATCAACTAAGGAAATTTCCCAAAGGTTCGACGCCTGAGGAGATCGGAATTCGATTGGTAAACAAATATTTGCAGACGCCACATTCCCGGTATGGTAATACCCGTCCTAAAACACCTCCTACACAGATCACTTATCCCGATGTATGTGCCTGGCTGGGTGGCCTTTGGTTTTCAAGTGTTACCAAGAACCAATCAATGTATGATCATCTGGTGGAACGTTTCCAACCGCTTTTTACTACGGAAAAACATCTGCAACCCAAGCCGAACCATGTGGACAATAACGTATTCGGTGCGTTGCCGCTGGAAATATACCAAAAGAAAAAAGAAGAAAAATATTTGGCGTTAGGACTCATGTATGCCGATACGCAATGGGAAATTCCGGAAAATGCAACCCCCGAAGAAAGGGTATGGGCCGATAAGGGTTATTCCTGGCAGACGCGCATCTGGATTGATGATATGTTTATGATTACGGCTGTACAGGCACAGGCATATATGGCTACCGGTAACCGTACATATATTGACCGGGCAGCTTCTGAAATGGTGATGTACCTGAAAGAAATCCAGCGTTCCAATGGTCTTTTTTATCACTCTCCGACAACGCCCTTCTTCTGGGGTAGAGGCAACGGCTGGATGGCCGTAGGTATGGCGGAGGTTTTAAGGATGTTACCGGAAAATCATCCTGAACAGGCAACAATTATGGAAGCTTATAAGAAGATGATGTCAACCTTGCTGCAATATCAGGCAGAGGACGGGATGTGGCGTCAATTGGTCGATGATCCGAAAGCATGGAAAGAAACATCCTGTACCGGTATGTTCACTTATGCAATGATTACCGGAGTGCAGAATGGATGGCTGGATAAGAAAACATATGGTGCTGCAGCGCGGAAGGCCTGGTTACGGTTAATTACCTACCTTAATGCGGATGACGAATTGACGGAGGTCTGCGAAGGAACCAATATCAGGAACGACCATCAATATTATCTGGACCGTAAACGTATTACAGGTGATTTACATGGCCAGGCCCCCTTGATCTGGTGTGCTTATGCACTGAAACGATGATTTGCATTATTTTTGTTGTGAATATATCCGGACATTCTTACTTAAAAATATATTTAAATGAAAATTTTCTTAATAATTGTAGTATCTCTCTTTACTTTGACCAACATATCTGCCCAGGAAGATACCAAGGTGAAATGGTTTACTATGGAGGAGGCATTAAAATTAAATGAAAAGGCACCCAAAAAATTCCTGATAGACCTCTATACCGACTGGTGTGGTTGGTGTAAGAGAATGGATGCAGAAACATTCAGCCATCCTGAGATTGCCCGATACATCAATACTCATTTTTATCCTGTTAAGTTTAATGCTGAGTCGCCCAATGCAATTATCTTTAGGGGAATTAATTTTGAGGGTAGTAAAAAAGTAAATGGAAGAGCCTCCACTCATAAGTTTGTTGAGGCCTTGTTTGAAAGTGGAAATATACCTCCGGAAAGAAGGGGCTATCCTTCTATTGCCTATTTAACTGAAAAACTGGAATTAATTGGTGCTGACGGGGGCTATAAAAATCCACAACAACTAGAACCGTTATTGTATTACATGCAGGAAGAAAAGTTTAAGACCGTCAATTTTTCCGAATACGGCAGTACATTCGTCAGCAAGCTGGATAATAAGTAATATAAAACAATTAATGTCATATTTGCTAAGCGTACTCAATGTTAATCAATGCGACTTAAGAAAACAATAAATAGCACTGAGTGCTTAGATAGATCTATTCGATTCCTGTTTCTATCCGGAAATTATTGATGTCATGCATTCCCCGGAGAAAATCTTCAACAGGCATCCGTTTTTTTCCTTCCAGTTGCAGGCTTTTAACTGATATCCATCCGTCGTCTGTGGCTATATGCAAGAAACTCTTCTGATCGGATCCGATACTTCCGGGTTTTGACAAATGAGGTGTAAGATAAGGTTCGGTGTCGAATATTTTCAGCATCAGTTTTTCTCCGGTGGGAGAAATTAGATAAGTCCAAGCTGCAGGATAAGGGGAAAGTCCCCGGATAAAATTATAAGTGGATGTTGTGTTGCGTTTCCAGTCGATCTTACATGTTTCCTTGAATATTTTGGGTGCCGTCATTAATACCTGATCGCTCATTTCGAGTTTCTGAGGTATGGACCGGTAATTATTTTTTTCAATATTTTGAATGGCATCCACTAGATGATGTGCTCCGCTGTACATCAGTTTGTCATGCATGCTTCCGGCATTATCTTCCTGAAGGATCGGTTCTTCCCTGTATGAAATAATATTCCCTGTATCTATTTCTTTTTCGATGAAAAAAACCGTCGTTCCGGTTTTTGTTTCACCATTGATGATGGCCCAGTTGATGGGGGCCGCACCCCGGTATTGCGGCAATAATGAAGCATGCAAATTGACTGTGCCTAATGGCGGCATATTCCAGACTTCTTCCGGCAACATGCGGAAAGCCACCACTACAAATAAATCAGCATTGAAACTTTTCAGATGATCCAAAAAGTCCGTATTTTTTAATTTTTCAGGCTGGAGAATGGGTAAATGATGTTTTTGGGCACATTGTTTTACGGCAGTTTCATGTATTTTCTGACCTCTTCCTGATGGCTTGTCCGGAGCGGTGACAACAGCAGCCACATCCATACCGGCTTCAATGATTGCTTCTAATGAAGCAACTGCGAATTCCGGAGTTCCCATAAAAACTACACGCATAATCAGATAAGATGAATATTATTTCTTTTTTACCAGCTCCAGTGTATGACCCATTTTTTCATATTTGGTCTGCATATATTTTTGACTGTAAGAATTAGGCGGGACTTCAAGCGGGACATTTTCCACGATCGTTATGCCATAACCTTCCAGTGCAATCCGTTTGACGGGATTGTTGGTCATCAGCCTTATCGAGCCTAATCCGAGTTCCCGTAAGATGCTGGCTCCTACGCCATAGTCGCGTTCATCAGCTTTGAAGCCGAGATCGATGTTGGCTTCTACCGTATCTCGCCCCTCATCCTGAAGTTTGTATGCGCTAATCTTATTGAATAATCCGATACCCCTGCCTTCCTGGTTAAGATATACGACTACTCCTTTACCTTCTTTTTCGATCATACGCAAAGCCAGGTGTAACTGTTCCCCGCAGTCGCAACGATAGGAACCCAGGATATCTCCGGTGAGGCAGGAAGAATGCACCCTTGTCAGGACCGGTTCGTCTTTTTCCCAGCTTCCTTTGATAATTGCCAGATGTTCCAGGTCATTTGAAAGCTGGACGAACGGAATTACCTCGAAGTCTCCGTATTTTGTGGGAAGTTTTACACGTTCCCCCATTTTGATAATGGACTCTTTCTGTAAACGGTACCTGATCAGATCTGCGATAGAAATAATTTTTAGATGATGGGTGGCAGCAATTTCAAATAATTGAGGAAGTCGTGCCATACTTCCGTCTTCATTCAGTATTTCTACCAAAGCGCCTCCCGGTTGTAAGCCTGCCAGACGGGTAAGGTCTACTACGGCCTCTGTGTGTCCCGGCCGGCGTAGTACGCCTTTTTCACGGGCCTTTAATGGCGCGATATGCCCCGGACGTGCCAGGTCTTCCGGACGGGTATTGGGATCCACCAGGGCACGGATGGTCTTTGCCCGGTCGGAAGTGGAGATTCCGGTAGTACACCCGCTCCCGATCAAATCAACAGAAACGGTAAACGGGGTTTCGTGCAATGATGTGTTTTTACCCACCATCATATCTAATTCCAATTCTTCACAACGTTTCTCGGATAAAGGAGCACAAAGCATCCCTCTTCCGTATTTTACCATAAAATTGACAATATCCGGAGTAATGGTTTCCGCAGCACATATAAAATCACCTTCATTCTCACGGTCTTCATCGTCCACAACGATGATGATTTTTCCATTACGAATATCTTCTATTGCTTCTTCTATGGTATTAAGTTTCTTTTGGGACATTATTTATTGTGTTTATCAGGTTTATCTTTCGATTGATCGATAAGTGTTTCCGATTGACATCAAAAACTATAAAGTACTGTTTATTTCATTTATAAGATTACGGTTAGCACCCATGATATTCTTCAGGTCATTGCGTAAATTATTTTTTTGTATCAGCGCCTTCAGATAAAGGTACAGCCATACAGGGACAATAATCATGATCGCTATGGCCTGCCATTTCGATTGAAGTTTGATTTTGTAATCATGTAACGAAACGTTCGGATATTCGCGTACAGTTTCCCTGATCAGGTCGATATCCGATTTTTCAAGAATTGCTTTTACACGGTCGTAATCATGTCCGATACCGGTCAGTATCGGATCTTCATCTTTCTGAAAGATCTTGGTTAGCCGTAATAATCTACTCAGGTCATCTTCCAGGTATACTTTACATTTTTGTGATAATTCGTCAATTTCATTGATGATGTTTTCAGGTTCCATGTCAGCCTGACTGACTTTAATGTCAATGTTGGCACGCGATGTGGGATAAATAGCGAAAATGAAGCCCAGTCCTTTTTTTATGTAACTCAGATACAGGTCCTGATTAAAAATGGAAGAATCGCGGGTAGCCAGGTAGGTCAGGAAAACCCCGATAGGTAGCACGATGAAGGTAGACATCCACATACCCAAGAATGGAGTCAAAGTACCGCCTTTAGCCGCTTTTTCACCAATCATGGAAATAACATAGTACAATACGAAGAAAATTACGGCAATAATGATCGGCGTTCCCAACCCTCCTTTCCGTATAATGGCTCCCAAAGGAGCTCCGATAAAGAACAGGATGATACAGGCCAGCGACATGGTAAATTTCCGGTGCCATTCCACTTCGTAGCGCCATGTTTGTTTGCTTTTGAAATCCAGTTCATAGATGGTCCCGGCAAACTGGTCCTTCTGGTTGCGAGCATCATTTATGGCCGCTTGTATCGCTTCCTGTCGTTTGGTTTTGGGTTCCAGGTCGAAAGCGGTCATGAAATGATCCGTTATTTTTGACCGGTATATGGTATCTCTTACCCGTGGTGGATAATCGGGAAATTGATAAGCCGGTTTTACCGAAGAACGTAAATGGTCCTCATGTTCTTTGACAACTACTTTCATTGAATCAATGGTAACTTTCAATTGATCAAGGCTCATCATCTGATATCCCTTTTTAAGGATCTGATCATCCTCCGACCTTTCAAAATCAAAGCTGGGCAACACCATCCGGAATGTTTGCTGTTCAAAAGTCTGATGACTGAAGGGATAGGTATTGTTCTTTTTATTGGTGCTTTTTTTGTCTGCTACTTCTTCCCTATACCTGTGTCCGCTATATAGGACCACTTCCAAAAAACGTTTGTCAGCCGTAACCGCCATATGCCCGGAATCGGCAAGGATAACAGTAGTGTTACCCAGCTTTTCAGTGTGATCATATATCATTATATCATACAACAGGTTCGTTTTATGGTCTTTTTTACCGATACGGATGCTGTAACCGTCTATAGCATCTGAGAACGCACCTTCACGTATACTTAATTCCGGACGTTGCTGCCTGATATCGTTGATCAGGCTTCTCATTTTCAGATTGGTAAATGGAGTTATATTGTTGGCAAAAAGAAATGCAATTATTCCGATAATAAAAGAAAGTACAATCAAAGGAAAGACAATCCGTTGTAAAGATATTCCGGCAGCTTTTAAAGCGATCAGTTCATAGTTTTCTCCCATATTGCCCAATGTCAATATCGACGACAATAATACGGCCAAAGGAAAAGCCATGATCGTTAAATTAGCTGATGTATATAATAACAACTCTCCGATAATGGACAGTTCGAGCCCCTTACCTACAAGTTCATCGATCCATTTCCATAAAAACTGCATGAGCAATACAAAGACCACTATGATAAAAACCAGTACGAATGGTCCTATGAATTGTTTCAGCATGAAGCGATGAAGTATCTTCATGGCTTGATATATTTATAACTAATGCTATTCAAGATTCAATACTTTCAGACTGTAAAGGTATAAATTATTCATGATTTATGAAGAAAAGTGTATGATAACCGTTTAATGTGTAAACATGATTGCCTTTATTGGTATACCTGATATGACGATAAAATTTGTTTTAAATAGACATTTTTACTATCTTCGTCCAAGAATGATTTTAATTTTTAAACGATAATGCTATGAGTGTAAAATATGAAATCCGGCATGCTTCTCATCCGGCAGATGCAAAAAGTTATGATACACAAAGACTCCGGAAAGAACATTTAATTGAACATGTTTTTGTAAAAGATGAAATTAACCTGGTATATTCTATGTATGACAGGTATATTGTTGGCGGAGCATTTCCGGTAAGTAAAGCGATCAGGCTGGAAACCATCGAGCCGTTAAAAGCACCTAATTTTTTACATCGCCGGGAGTTGGGGATGATCAATGTCGGTGGCCCCGGAAAAGTGAAAGTCGGGAATGAAGAATATATGATCGGACATAAAGAAGCGCTTTATGTGGGCAGTGGTGATCATGAAGTGACTTTTTCCAGTGAATCAGCCTCCCAGCCGGCTAAATTTTACATTAATTCTGCGCCTGCACACAAATCTCTTCCTACACGGAAGGTGACACTGGCCGATGCTGTAGTGGCGGATATGGGCGCTTTAGAAACATCTAATGCCCGTAGGATCAATAAATTATTGGTGCGCGAGGTGCTGGAAACCTGTCAGCTTCAGATGGGGATGACGGAATTGCAACCGGGGAGCGTTTGGAATACCATGTCTCCTCATACCCATTTGCGCCGTATGGAAGCTTATTTTTATTTTGAAGTTCCGGATAAACAGGCTGTTTGTCACTTTATGGGTGAGATTGACGAAACACGTCATATTTGGATGAAAAATGAACAGGCAGTCATTTCTCCTTCCTGGTCCATTCATTCCGGTGCAGGAACCAGCAATTATACATTTATCTGGGGAATGGCCGGTGAAAATATGGATTATGGAGATATGGACACTGTCCAACCGGATGAATTAAAATAGAAAATAATAATTATTGATAATATTAAAAAGCCTGTAAATACAGGCTTTTTTGGTATCCGGGAAAATGCCTTCCAGATTATTTATTGATAAATTTAATCGTTTGATTAAATAAAATGTTTAAATAAATTGTTTAAATCAAAATATTAGTCTTATATTTGTGCCGTGATAATATGATTGATATGGAAAAAGATAGAAGCACTGAAGAAAAGATCAAACAGGCGGCACGGAAGATCTTTCACCAGAAAGGTTATGCGGCGGCACGTACGCGGGATATCGCCGAAGAGGCCGGTATCAATCTCGCGTTGCTTAATTATTACTTCCGTAGTAAGGAGAAGTTGTTTGAGATGGTAATGGCCGAAAGCCTGAAAGAAATGCTTCATCCTGTGATGGTGATCCTGAATGATCCAGCGACCTCATTGTCATCGAAAATTGATCAGGTGATGGATGCATATGTCGATATTCTTTCGGGAAATCCGAATCTTCCCATATTTATTTTAGGTGAAATGAAAGCACATCCTGAAAGACTTCCCCAAAGAATGGGATTAGAAAATTCGTTCATGAAGCAGACGGTGTTTTATTTTCAATTGGACAGTCATCTGAAAAAGATAAACCTGGACGAAGCCGATCCTATGCAGTATATGGTCAATATGTTATCCCTCATCGTATTTCCTTTTGTTGCATCGCCTTTGTTGAGAACGATCGGAGGATTGAGTGATGATGATTTTCAGCAAATGGTGGAAGAACGGAGGGTATGTGTTCCGGTATGGGTAAAAAATATGATACAGTTAACAGATTAAGTACTCAGTGCTATTTATTGTTTTCTTAAGTGACATGAATCAATTTGATTACGTTTATTCAATATGACATTAATTGTTTGGTATTACTTGGTATGAAAAAGATTGTCTTGCATATTTTCTTATTGCTGGTATCCCAGCTTTCATGGGCGCAGAAAAGTATCACCATCGATGAATGCTGGCAAAAAGCGCGGGAGAACTATCCCCTGATCAGGCAACACGGTTTGGTCGATCTTTCGGAACGATATACGGTTTCAAACATAGGTAAGATCTGGTTGCCCCAGATATCAGTTAATGCGCAGGCTTCCTACCAGTCGGATGTGGTGCATCTTCCGGTCGATATTCCCGGTATGGATATTCCGGTGATCGACAAAGACCAGTACAAAGTTACGGTTGACCTCTCACAAACCATTTGGGACGGAGGGACGACCCGTTCAGAGAAGAAAATTACACGGGCAAGCCATGAGGTCGATAAGCAGCAAATCGAAGTATCGCTTTATACAGTCCGTGAAAGGATCGATCAGTTGTTTTTCGGTATCCTGACCATTGATGAGCAATTGAAGCAATTGGATATCCTTAATGCAGATCTGGATGCAAGTATGAAAGTGGTCACTGCATATCTGCAAAACGGAACAGCCACGTCTTCTGATGTGGATGCGGTACGTGTGGAACTGCTCAATACGGAACAGAGGAGAACGGAGCTGATTTCATCCCGGAAGGCTTATGCCGGAATGTTGTCAGCCATGATCAACGAAACGGTGGGTGAGGATATGGAGCTTGTTAAACCTGTGGAGACATCTATTCAGTATTCATCTTCCATCCGGCGGCCGGAAATGTTATTGTATGCCAGTCAGGGAGAATTATTTCAGGCGCAGGAACATATGATCAATGTAAAAAATATGCCCAGATTTTCACTATTTTTACAAGGTGGTTACGGAAAGCCGGGACTGAATATGCTGGCCAATGAATTTGACTTTTTCTATATCGGTGGAATCCGATTTAGCTGGAACTTTGGTAACCTATATTCATCCAGAAATGACAGGAACCTTATTTCCTTCCGGAAAAATATGATTCTTGCACAACAGGAGACATTCGTATTTAATACCAACCTGAAACTGACCCAGGTTTATCATGAAATACAGAAAGCAAAAGAATTGATGGAACGCGATGATGAAATCATTCTTTTACGTGAGCGGGTGAAAAAAGCAGGGGAAGGAAAGTATGAAAACGGAGTATATACCGTTAACGATCTGGTAAAAGATATTAATGTAAAGAGCCAGGCACAACAGGCCAAAGTTTTACATGAGATACAATACCTGATGAGTATTTATCAGTACAAAATGTTGTCGGGAAATAACGATCAAGAACCAATAAAATGAAATACAGATGGAACACTTATTGAGGCAAACACATAACGGAAAAGAAAAAAGAATCACAGAATATTCTTATTTCATGACTTCATGTTCTTTTCTAATAGCAGTAATGTTTATTTTTCTGGTTTCCTGTAACCGGAACGGGTTCAAATATGATGCTACCGGAACATTCGAGGCCACGGAAATTATCGTTTCTTCGGAAGCCACAGGGAAAGTGGAGGCTTTTGATGTGAAGGAAGGTGTAAGCCTTTCAGAAGGACAGCAGGTCGGTTATATCGACAGTACACAACTGTACCTGAAAAAAATGCAGTTGATCGCAGCACAAAGGGCTGTGGTAGCCCGCCGGCCTGATGTCGCCAAGCAGATTGCCGCCACGAAGGAACAACTAGGCAAAGCACGGTTTGAAAAGGCGCGTTTGGAAAAACTTTTCGAAGTACAGGCGGCTACACAAAAACAACTGGATGATGCCGATTCACAAATAAAAGTGTTGGAAAGCTCACTGGATGCACAAATGAATTCGTTATCCACATCGGTCAACAGCCTTGACGGGGAAAGCGCGGTATATCATGCCCAGATCGAACAGGTGAATGATCAGTTGGCGAAATGTCGTATTATAAATCCTGTAGATGGGGTAGTGCTGAGTAAATATACCGAGATAAAAGAAATCGTTTCACCGGGTAAGCCGTTGTATAAAATTGCAGATATACAAAACATGTTCCTTCGTGCTTATGTCGTTTCCGGACAATTGGAAAAGGTACAAGTCGGGCAGGATGCAACCGTATACCTGACTTTATCAGATAATACGGTTAAATCGTATCCGGGCAAAATAGCATGGATATCCGATAAAGCCGAATTTACACCCAAAACCATTCAAACGAAGGATGAGCGGCAGAACCTGGTATATGCGGTTAAAGTAGCCGTAACCAATACCGATGGAAAGATCAGGATCGGCATGTACGGGGATGTGGACTTTAGTAAACGATAAAATGAAAAAGATCGTTGTTGCCGTTGATTCTTTTAAAGGTAGTCTCCAATCATCCGAAATCGCTGAAGCGATCGAAAGCGGTATCAAAGAAATATACCCCAATTGCGAGGTAGTGAAAGTTCCTGTTGCAGATGGGGGAGAGGGAACCACAGAAGCGCTGGTTGGAGCAACCGGAGGAAAGATGTATTCGAAAGAGGTTTACGGACCTTTGATGACCCTCGTTGAAGCTAAGTACGGCATATTGGGGGACAAGCATACGGCCGTGATCGAAATGTCTTCCGCAAGCGGACTGACTTTGATTCCTGAGGAACAACGTAATCCGATGTTGACAACTACTTATGGAACAGGACAATTGATCGCCGACGCATTGAAAAACGGTTGTACGGAATTTATTCTTGGTATTGGTGGTAGTGCTACCAATGATGCAGGGACAGGTATGCTGCAGGCATTGGGTTATCGTTTTCTGGACGAAGGCGAACATGAACTTGGTCAGGGCGGACGAATTTTACAGAAGATCGCATCCGTTGATGTATCGTCACAGAATCCGTTTCTGGATATGGCACGTTTTAAAGTTGCCTGTGATGTTGACAATGTTTTTTCAGGAAAGCAGGGAGCTGCTTATGTTTTCGCTCCGCAAAAAGGTGCAGACGCCTCAATGGTAAAGGAACTTGACGATGGATTGGAGAATTTTGCCCGAATAATAAAAAGGCAATTCCATAAAGACATTAGTACTGTTCCCGGAACAGGCGCTGCCGGTGGTATGGGTGGTGGTTTGCTGGCATTCCTGAATGCCCGTTTACAATCCGGAATAGACCTGGTTCTTGAAGTTCTTGATTTTGAAAAACTACTGGTGGATGCGGATATGGTGATCACCGGTGAGGGAAAAATGGATAGTCAAACGGCAAGGGGGAAAGTGCCATACGGTATTGCAAAAGTATCAGCTAAGAGAGGAATACCTGTCATTGCTTTGACAGGAAACATTGAAGATGCCGAAGCAGTTAACAAAATAGGGATTAATGCTGTCTTTTCGGTAATGCCACGGCCCATGACGCTTGACGAGGCTATGGATTCGGATACGACGAAAAAGAATATCAAAGATACAGTGAGGCAATTGTTCCTTTTTAATCAAACATTAAATAATAGGCACTAATGAATAAAAGCGATATAAAAATGATTCATGTTGATGAGCATCTTTTGTTGAAAGAAATAGAAATGTCGGATGCGGCCGCTGTTTTTAAAACGATCGATACCCAACGTGAATACCTGGGAAAATGGTTGCCTTTTGTGGCGTTTACACAGAAGCTGGAAGATTCCGAAAAGTTTGTCCAGTCCATTCTTGACATACCGTCTGAATACCGCGAATATGTCTTCGCAATGGTTTATGATGGTCTTTTTGCCGGAATAATCGGTTTTAAGGATACCGATCACCAAAACAAAAAAACGGAAATCGGTTATTGGCTTTCGGAGAAATATCAGAAAAAAGGGGTAGTGACGAAATCGGTAAAAAGCCTGATGACGTTTGCTTTTGAGGAATTGGGAATGAACAGGATCCAGATAAAATGTGCAACAGGTAATATTCCCAGTAAAAACATCCCGAAAAGGTTGAAATTCAAATTTGAAGGAATAGAAAGGGATGGAGAGTTGTTGACCGGAAATATATATACGGATATTGAAATATACAGTCGTTTAAAAAATGATGCCTGATCGATGATGGGGCTTACTGAAAATATATTGGTTCGTTGTTCCGGAATATCAAAGACTTATCCGGGAAAACCACCTGTTTCTGCATTGAGGGAGATCTCTATGGAGGTCAGCAAGGGGGAGATTTTCGGATTGATCGGCCCCGATGGCGCCGGAAAAACCACCCTTTTCAGAATGCTGGCCACATTAGCACTTCCCGATACGGGACATATAGATATATCTGGATGGGACACCCGAAAAGATTTCCGTGTATTACGGAATATCATCGGTTATATGCCGGGACGGTTTTCTTTATACCAGGATTTAAGTGTGAAAGAAAATCTTGAATTTTTTGCCGGCGTATTCAATACTACCGTTGAAAAGAATTATGACCTGATCCGGGATATCTATGTACAGATCGAACCGTTCAGTAGCCGGAAAGCGGGAAAACTATCAGGAGGAATGAAGCAGAAGCTGGCTTTATGCTGTGCGCTGATCCATCAACCCGAACTACTGATCCTGGATGAGCCTACTACAGGTGTCGATCCTGTTTCGCGGAAAGAATTCTGGGAAATGCTACGTAAATTAAAGGAGCAGGGCATCACTATTGTCGTATCGACTCCTTATATGGACGAAGCGGTTTTATGTGGACGGATTGCTCTGATACAATCCGGCAGTATTATGGGTATCGATACACCGGACAATATCATACAAGCATACAAAAGGACTTTGTATGCCATGCAGTCAGGAGATAATTACGGGCTGCTCGGGGAACTACGTCGCCGGCCGGAAGTGAACAGTTGTTATATTTTCGGCGAAAGCCTGCATGTTACTTTTGCAGATGTTGACAACGGTGGCTTGTTGGAGGAGTTGGGGCAGGAAAATGTCAGGATATGGGAAATCCGTCCGACCATAGAAGATTGTTTTATCGATTTAATGGAATAGGTATGGCAGCGATACAGGTAGAAAATCTGACCAAACTTTTCGGTGATTTCACTGCTGTGGATCATATCTCATTTGAAGTAGAAAAGGCTGAGATATTCGGGTTCCTGGGAGCCAATGGCGCCGGAAAAACCACAGCGATGAGGATGTTGTGCGGTTTATTGTCCCCTACTTCCGGAAAAGGAACCGTAGCCGGGTTCGATATCTATAAAGAAGCCAACAGGATCAAGCAACATATCGGTTATATGAGCCAGCGTTTTTCATTGTATGAAGACCTTACCGTCCGTGAAAATATGCGGTTATTCGGCGGGATATACGGGATGGACCGTGGTCGTATAAAAATAAAGGCGGACATGATCGTTTCCGAGCTGGGTTTGGAACAGGACATACTTGTAGGATCATTGCCATTGGGAATCAAGCAGAAAGTGGCATTTGCCATTGCTATCTTTCATGACCCGGAAGTCGTTTTTCTGGATGAACCAACAGGAGGTGTCGATCCGATAGCGCGGCGCATGTTCTGGGAAATGATCTACCGTGCATCTTCGGAAGGGATTACCGTGTTTGTCACTACCCATTATATGGATGAAGCAGAGTATTGCCACCGTGTATCCATGATGGTGGATGGGAAGATAGAAGCGCTGGATACTCCGGAAAACCTTCGTAAAACATACAATGCCGGGAGCATGGATGAAGTATTCAGGATGCTGGCACGAAAAGCTGTAAGAACAGATAACTGACTAAATCGACCGGTATGTTTATCCATTTCATCAAAAAAGAATTTTTCCATATTTTCCGTGATATACGGACCATGATGATGTTACTGCTGATGCCGGTCGTTCAGCTGATCATTTTCGGGTTCGCCATCACCACTGAGATCAATCATACGCCTGTTGCTGTACTGGATCATTCGAACGGTGAACTGTCGAGACGGTTGATCGCAAAGATAGATGGCAGCCGTTATTTTACCTTACAGGAAAAACTTCAACATGCCGGACAACTGGAAGAAACCTTCCGGCAGGGTAAAGCCAAGCTGATTGCTGTATTCCCGTCCGGATTTGATAATGACCTGTATCATAACGGTTCTGCTGATATCCAGCTTCTTGCCGATGCATCTGATCCTAATGAAGCCTCTACAGTTATTTCCTATGCCGGACAGGTCATCGCTCAATATGTACAGGAATTGAATACCGGTAATACGCTTCCCTATGTGATTCGTCCGGAAGTGAAAATGTTGTATAATCCCCAGTTGAAGAGTGCTTATAATTTTGTTCCGGGTATTATGGGGTTGATTTTGATGCTGATCTGTGCCATGATGACATCTATCTCGATCGTGCGTGAGAAGGAACAGGGTACTATGGAAGTATTACTGGTATCGCCTGCCCGTCCTGTAATGATCATCATCGCAAAAGCAGTTCCCTATCTGATGATTGCCATGATCGATGTAGTGAGTATCCTTTTGTTATCTGTCTTTGTATTGCATGTTCCTATCAGCGGAAGCGTCATCCTGATCTTATTACTGAGTTTTGTGTTTACCCTGTCGGCACTTTCGCTGGGTTTGCTGATCTCATCTGTTGCCAAAACGCAACAGGCGGCTATGTTGGCATCCGGAGTGGGACTGATGCTACCGTCAATACTACTTTCCGGACTTATCTTTCCTGTTGAGAATATGCCCTGGATATTGAGGATCTTATCCAATATTATTCCTGCCAAATGGTTCATTGTCGCCATTAAGGATGTAATGATCAAAGGGCTTGGCATCGGGGCCATAGCGGGAGAATGTGGCGTTTTGTTATTGATTACCGTTATTTTGTTGCTGGTCAGTGTCAAGAAATTTAAGATCAGGGTGGAGTAGGGGAGTTGGAAAGTTTGTAAAGTTATAAAGTCAGAAAGTCAGAAAGTCAGAAAGTTTATTGTTCATCATTCAAAGTTCGTAATTCGTAATTCATCATTCGTAATTCATCAACCGTGTCTCTTTTATTGGTCATACTCAGGAAGGAATTTTTACAGATTTTCAGGAATAAAACAATTCTGAAAATGATTGTTGCTTTGCCTGTACTTCAATTACTGATCCTTCCCTGGGCAGCAACTTTTGAACAAAAAAATATTACGTTAAGCGTGGTAGATAATGATCACAGTTCTTTTTCACGTCGCCTGACAGAAAAGGTGACTTCATCCGGCTTTTTTCAACTTACGGATTATTCTGTTTCATATGATCAGGCGCTAAGATCTGTTGAAGCCAACCGGGCCAACCTGATTTTAGAAATACCCGGCCATTTTGAAAATGATCTGGTCAGGGAAGATCAATCACAATTGATGCTTTCAGTCAATGCTGTCAACGGACAGGTGGCCGGACTGGGAACCGCATATATCACACAGATCATACAGGATTTTAATCTGGAGATCATAGAAGAGGCAGGTTATCCGAATGCTTCGTTATCGAAAATAAATGTAATACCACAGTTCAAATATAACCCGGAAATGAACTATAGGAATTATATGGTTCCGGGAATTATTGTACTGCTGGTTACCCTGATGGGAGGTATGCTGGCTGCATTGAACATTGTACGGGAAAAAGAGATAGGTACTATTGAACAGATCAATGTTTCCCCTATTCCGAAAGCCGTTTTCATTTTAGGAAAGCTGGTGCCATTCTGGATCATGGGCTTGCTGATCCTTTCTTTGGGATTACTTGTCGCGTGGGTGATATATGGCTTATCTCCAGTTGGTGACCTGGGGGTGATTTATCTTTTTTCATTTTTCTATATTCTGGTCTTTTCCGGATTCGGATTATTGATCTCTACCTATTCCGACAGCCAACAGCAAGCCATGTTCGTCGCTTTTTTCTTCCTGATCATCTTTTTTCTTTTGAGCGGGTTATTTACCCCGGTAAGCAGTATGCCGGGATGGGCTCAAAAAATAACCCTACTCAATCCGGTTCGTTATTTTGTCGATGTGATGCGTCTGGTATATATGAAAGGTAGCGGTTTAGCGGATATCATTCCTCAAATACTTTCAGTAACCGTTTTTGCGGTCATATTCAATATGTGGGCAATATTGAATTATAAGAAAACCAGTTAGCATTGATAATGTTTCGGAAAAAATAATTATGTTTGCACCATAACACCGATACTTGTGGATATGCGAATATATTCAGTAATATTACTATCTTTCTTATCTTTATCTGTTTTCGGGGTACAGCCGGTTGACACAACAAAGCAGGAGAAAATGAAATTATGGCTTTTTGCTGGTTTCGGGTTTGATTATATGGAAATTTCCGCCAGTGAATCGATGGGTCTTGGAGTCCAGGCAGGTGTTATATTGAATCGCTGGTTATCGGCAGGAGCTTCTCTACATGGTGTTTTTACGTTGAATCCTTTAAAAGACAGATTCACTACCCAGGATGCTAATATCTTATGTGGCCACGGCGGACTTTTTTTTGCACCGATCATATATCCCGGTGCTTTGGTACATGCTACGATTCCGGTGTATGTCGGATATGGGAGCATTAATTATGAACAGTACAATCGTGCGGAATCTGCCAGTTTTATCAGCGCATCGGATAATTTTATGATACTTAAACCAGGGATAGAAGTAGAACTGAACCTGTTGAGTTTTGTCCGGATTGCCATCGGCGGATATTACGAATGTACATCAAAATTGAAGCTCAATCAGGAAGGTACCGGAGAAAGGATTTTGCCCAGAAATGTACTTAATGGTTTTTCTGTCGGAATGAAATTACGTTTCGGAAAATTTTAAGCACCCATTGCTATTTGTTGTTTTCTTATGTTGCAATAATAGGGTTGATTACACTCATAAAATGCATCATTATATTTTTTGCATTCCTTAATATATCATTCAGAAATTGAAAAAATACCCGGCAAGTCCGGCCAGGAGACCAATCAGTACTGAAATTCCTTTCATCCAGAAGAATCCTCTTTTTGATTCAGCCAGCAACGGAAGCCCGGCATGACCATCCTGAACTATTGAATTGGCCAGTAAGATGCTGAATGGGATCGATCCGTTAGCAAAAAGGGTGATAAATATAATATGCGGTCCGGACTCAGGAATAATTCCGATCAAAACGGCTAAGAGCAGGATATACATTTGATTTCCACGTACCCATTCATCAATGTCAAGAAACTGTTGTCCTACCTGTAATACGGTAAGAACTCCCAACGTCCAGAAAAATATCTTGGGCAGATGTTTTTTGATGATATGCCCCCACAGGTGTTCTTTTAAAAAATGATCCTGTACTGTGGTAATGATGAACAGGGCGATGAGGCATATCACTACAAAGAGGATGTTGAGCCATCTTTCTTCGAGTAAGATACTGGAGAAATCTCCATGTGTATGTTCGTGATGGTGATCATGAACCGTACATTCCTGGTCATGCACATGTATATGGGCAGTGTGTTCAATGGGGATGTCATGCGCATCATGGGAATGTTCGAACCATCCCATCAGAATGGCGACAATGATCAGGACAATCCCGGTCATCAGAAGCGCCCGTTCAAATGAAATATGTTTCAGGTTTTTTTTCCAGTTCCCTTTGATGTTTTCATGGCAATCTTTATCAGCCTGGTGTATGGCATAGTGTTCCGGACTGAATGGGGTCGGGAATTTTTTAACGAATAGGTTGATAACGATGCCGGTAATCACTGCAATAATGAAAATTACCACAGTAAGTAGAATAGCGGTTTCAGGGATCATGGCAAACATGATGAATGCTTCATCGCCGAAAGTAGCGATCATGCACGCTATTAAAGCACCGAAATTGACCACATTATGTGTGAATAAAGAAACAACGGCAAACCCTCCCAGGCATCCCGGAATGATACCCAATAATGCAGCTACAAACACTTGTTTGTATTTCGAATTCTGAAAATTGTTCATCCATTTCCCCTTCGAAATAACATTGAGGTATTCGATCAACAACATCATGACCAATACAAAAGAAGTGATCATAAGTGTATTTTGCAGAATAGAAGTGATGATATGACTCATTAGTTTATGGTGTTATCGTTTTT